>NZ_JBEYVX010000041.1:0-56033 GCF_040644195.1 Streptomyces sp. NPDC047014
CTGCCAGCCCCACGGGACGGAACCGGTCCGGTAGCCCACCCCACGGCGGCGATGAGGCGCTGACCTTCCCGCCGCACAGCTCCCTCCACACGGCCCTGGGCCTCTGGGGCCGCGCCCGGGAAGACCCGCGGGTCGTCGCGGGTCTGGAACTCCCGCTCCGAGGCGGTGAGCACGCACCGTACGGCGCTGTCGCGCACCGCCTCGCGCAGGTACGCCGCCCAGGCGCCGGCCTCGCAGACCAGCGCGGCGGCCCCGGAGTCGCGCAGGACGTGCCCGGCCTCCCCGGCCCGGTACATGGGGTTGAGCGGGACGACCACGGCCCCCGCCTTCCAGGCCGCGAGCACGGCCAGGACGAAGTGCGGGGTGTTCTGGAGCATCACTGCGACCCGGTCGCCGCGCCGGACGCCCCGCGCGGCGAGGTACCCGGCGAGGGAGCCGGAGAGCGCGTCGGCCTCGGCGTAGCCGATGCGGCCGTCGAAGTAGGCGAGGGCGGTGTGCCCGGGGGCGCGGGCGGCCGCCTCCCGGAAGGCGTGCAGCACGGTGGGCGGCGGCGCGACGGGCGCCCGCTGGACGGGCGCGAGCAGACCGAGCCAGGGCTGCGCCGCGTACGCCGACCCCTCCGGGTACGCCCCTTCATCGGCCGGGGTCACCCGGTCTCCCAGGTCCGCTGGAGGTGGTTCATGCCGGTCAGCCAGCGGTCCGGGTCGGTGGCGCGGACCGCGTAGTACCCGGCGACCTCGGGGTGCGGGAGGATCAAGAAGCGGCCCTTCTCCATGCCGTCGAACAGCGCGTCCGCGACCGCTTCCGGCTCGATCGCGGTCGGCGCGAGGACGAGTTCGCCCGCCGTGCCCGCGGCGGTCAGCATGTCGGTGCGCACCCCCTGCGGGCAGATGGCGTGGACCTGGACACCGCGGTGCCGGTAGGTCAGCGAGAGCCATTCCGCGAAGGCGAGCGCCCCGTGCTTGGTGACACTGTACGGGGCCGCTCCGATCATGGTGAGCAGTCCCGCGGCCGAGACGGTGGAGACGAACCGGCCGCTCCCCCGCTCCAGCCAGTCGGGCAGCAGCAGCCGGGCGGCGCGCACGTGGGCCATGACGTTGACGTCCCAGGCGGCCTCCCAGACCTCCTCCTCCGCGTCGGCGCCGCCGCCCGAGCCCAGCCCGGCGTTGGCGCAGTACACGTCCACGCTCCCGCCGAGCGCTTCGCGGGCCTCGGCCACGATCCGCGAGGCGTCCCCCGGCACCGCGACCGCCCGGGAGCCGATCGCCCCGGCGACGGCGGCGGCCCGCGCGGGGTCGAGGTCGTTGACGACGACCCGGGCGCCCTCGGCCGCGAAGCGGTGGGCGAGGGCGGCGCCGATACCGCCGCCCGCGCCGGTGACGACGACTCGCTGGTCCTGGTACGCGCTCACGGGGGTCCACCTCTCCTGGGGCCGGCGGCCGGATGCCGGTCCGGACGAGCGGCAGACTAACCGGTCGGTATGTCGGGGCGGAAGGGGCCCGGCCCCTAGCGTGACCGGATGACGCTGACACGACGCGGGGTGCTGGGACTGGCGGGGGCGGCCGCGGGAACGGCGGGCGCGGCGGGCACCCCGGGCGCGGCGGCACCGGCCTCGGCAGCGGCGGCACCGGCCTCGGCGGCGGAGGCCGCGAGCGCCGCCGGGCGGCCGGGCCGGGTGCGCACCGGCTTCGAACGGCTCGCGGCGGACGGCTACCGGGCGCTGGCCGGGCAGCGGATCGGGGTGGTCACCAACCCCACCGGGATCACCGCCGACGCCCGGCACCTGGTCGACGTACTCCACGCGGACGAGCGGGTGGACCTGGTGGCGGTGTTCGGCCCCGAGCACGGCTTCCGCGGTACCGCGCAGGCCGGGGGCTCCGAGGCCGCCGCGAGGGATCCGGCGACCGGCCTGCCGGTGTACGACACGTACGGCAGGAGCGGGCAGCGGCTGGCCGAGGTGTTCACGGCGGCGGGGGTGGACACGGTCGTCTTCGACATCCAGGACGTCGGGGCGCGCTTCTACACCTATGTCTGGACCCTCTACGACTGCATGCGCGCGGCCGCCCTCGCCGGCAAGGCGGTGGTGGTGCTGGACCGGCCGAACCCGGTGGGCGGCCGCCGGGCCGCCGGGCCCGTGCTGGAGCGGCCGTACGCGAGCTTCGTGGGCCGGGAGCCGATCGCGCTCGCGCACGGGATGACGGCGGCGGAGCTGGCGCGGCTCTTCCGCGGCGAGTTCCTGGCCGACGCCCCGGTGCGGCTGACCACGGTGGCGATGTCCGGCTGGCACCGGGGCTCCTTCTTCGGGGAGACCGGGCTGCCCTGGGTGCCGCCGAGCCCGAACATGCCGACCCCGGACACGGCCCTCGCGTACGCCGGGACCTGCCTGTTCGAGGGGACCAACCTCTCGGAGGGGCGCGGGACGACCACGCCCTTCGAGGTGGTGGGGGCCGAGGGCCTGGACCGGCGCTGGGCGGAGGCGGCGAACGGGCTGGGGCTGCCCGGGGTGTGGTTCCGGGAGGCGTATTTCACGCCGTCCTTCTCCAAGTTCACGGGGAAGGTGTGCGGCGGGGTCCGGCTGGTGGTGCACGACCGGGAGCTGTTCGACCCGGTGCGGGCCGGGATCGGGCTGCTGGTGACGGCGCGCCGGGTGTGGAGCGGCTTCGCGTGGCGGCCGGACCACTGGATCGACCGGCTGACGGGCTCGGCCCGGGTGCGCGAACTGGTGGACGCGGGGGCCGGGGTGGACGAGGTGGCGGGCGACTGGGCGGCGGGACTGGCGCGGTTCGAGGCCGTACGCGGGGAATACCTCCTGTACCGGTGAGCCGAGCGCGTCGGGGGGCTGGCCGGGCGGGGGCGTCGGCAGGATGCTGGCGGCACCGGAGGCGCGGTGTGAAGGGGGACGTCATGACGGACATCGAGGGCCGGGCGGGGCTCGGGCGGACGGGAGGGCTCGGGCGGACGGCGGGCCTCGGCCGGACGGCGGGCCTCGGCCGGACGGCGGGCCTCGGGCAGGCGGCGGGCCTCGCGGGCGGGCAGGGGCTCGGGCCGGAACTCGCGCCGGGCGTGGCTCCGTACGCGGAGCTGACCTTCGACGCCGAGGGGGACGTGGACCGGGCCACACAGGGGGCGGTGGCCCGGATGGAGGCCACGGACCTGCTCGTCTTCGCGCACGGCTGGAACAGCGACCGCTCGGCGGCGACCCGTCTCTACGACCGCTTCTTCGCCCCCTTCCCCTCGCTGGTGGGGGCGGGCGTACGGCTCGGCTACGTCGGCGTGGTGTGGCCCTCGATGCGCTTCTCCGACGAGCCGATACCCGACTTCGACCCGCCCGGCGCCCTCGGCGGGCTCGCGGAACCGGGCTGGGGCCGCGCGCTGGACCCGCGCACCCGGCGGGCGCTCGGGGAGCTGTGGCCGGGGCGGGAGGCGGAGCTGGACCGGGTGGCGCGGCTGCTGGAGGAGCGGCCGGACACGCCCGCCGCCTTCGTGGAGTTCGGGGCGCTGGTACGGGAGCTGGCGGGGGTGGACGCGGTGACCCCGGGGGACCCGGTGGCCGCCGCCGCGGCGCCGCCCGCGGCGGTCCCGCTGATCTTCACCGAGGACGTGCTGGAGGTGTGCCGGGTCCTCGCCCGCGCCCTGGAGCGGGCCGGCGGCCCGGCCGCCCCGGACGGCGCGGGGCCCGCCCTCACGGCCGGCGACGCGGCGCGGGGCCTGTGGGGCGGCGCCAAGGAGCTGCTGCGGCAGGCGGCGTACTACCGTATGAAGAAGCGCGCGGGGGTGGTCGGCGAGCGCGGGCTCGGACCGGTCCTGGCCCAGCTGGCGGGGGTGCGTCCCGCCCTCCGCTTCCACCTGATCGGGCACAGCTTCGGGGCGCGCGTGGTGTCCTTCGCGCTGCGCGCGGTGCCGGACGGGGGCCGGTACGTGAAGTCCGTGACCCTGCTCCAGGGGGCCTTCTCGCACTACGCCTTCTCCGACCGGCTCCCCCACGACAAGGCCCGCGGCGGAGCCCTGCGCGGCCTCCAGCACAAGGTCGACGGCCCGGTGCTGGCCTGCCACTCCGCGCACGACTCGGCCCTCGGCGTCTTCTACCCGCTGGCCTCCCGGATGGCGGGGGATTCGGCCGGACTGCTGGGTTTCGACGAGCGGTGGGGCGCGATCGGGCACGACGGGGTCCAGGCGGTGCCCGGCGCACCCCGGCTCGGCCTCGCCGCCGCCCTGCGCGAGGGGGTGCCCGCGGCCGGTTGCGTCAGCGTGGACGCGGGCTCCGTGGTCCGGCGCGGCGGCGCCCCCTCGGGGGCGCACAGCGACATCTGCCACGAGGAACTGGCCCGGCTGGTGGTGGCCGCGGGGCGCATGGGGCGCTGAGATCCGGCCATGTGCCACCCGTACGCCTCGACCGCCCCCGCATGCGCCCAGGGTCGGCCGGGCATGTTGGGCACATCGGCGGAGGTGATGGTGTGATGGCGGGATTCCGGAGTCTGGCCTACCAGGTGCGGGACGCACGCAACGACCGGGCTCTGCGGCGCCACTCACTGCGCCGCTGCCTGGAGCGTTTCGCGCCCTACGGGCACCGGGCGACATGGTGGCATCTGTGCGACCGGCACGGGATCGCCCCCGAGGACCGGGGTGCTGATCCCCTGCGGCTGGTGGCCGCGCTGGAGGAGCTGGAGGACGCCCGCGGGGTCTGGCTGGAGTACGAGCGCCAGTTCGCGGAGCGGCGCAGGCGCGAGAAGCACCACGGGCTGCGGCGGCCGGAATGGGCCTGGGGCGACAGCGGGGACGCGGTGGTGCGCTGCGCGGACCCGGGCGTCCGGCCCGAGGGGACCCTCGGGGAGGTGCTGCGGCGGCTGATCCACGCCCTGGAGTCGGAGCCGGGCACGGCCTGCCCGGTCTGCGGGGACACCGAGCTGCAGTGGCCGCAGGTCCCGGCGCT
The DNA here is from genome assembly GCF_040644195.1 of Streptomyces sp. NPDC047014. Classification (NCBI taxonomy): domain Bacteria; kingdom Bacillati; phylum Actinomycetota; class Actinomycetes; order Kitasatosporales; family Streptomycetaceae; genus Streptomyces; species Streptomyces sp. NPDC047014. The sequence goes on from NZ_JBEYVX010000041.1 coordinate 4,931, forward strand.
CTGCCCCTGGCAGGGCATCCACTCCTGGGACGGCCCGGTGTGCGCGGGCTGCGGCATCGTGGTCCCCAGACCGGCCCTGGCGGACACCCCGACGGCCGGGGCAGCGTAGGGCCGCCCCGCCCGGAGTGCGTGGCCGCGGCGCGGGAGAGCGCGCGGGGGTTAGAGCCGGGAGCCGGTGAAGCGGTCGCCGAAGACGTCGTCGGGGTTGGAGAGGGCGCAGGTCTCCATCGAGAGGCAGCCGCAGCCGATGCAGTCCGTCAGGTGGTCGCGCAGGCGGGCGAGACGGCTGATGCGCTCGTCGAGCTCGGTGCGCCACGCCTCCGAAAGACGGGCCCAGTCCTCGCGGTTGGGGGTGCGCTCCTCGGGGAGCTGCGCGAGGGCGTCGCGGATGCTGGCCAGCGGGATGCCCACGCGCTGGGCGGCGCGTACGAAGGCGACGCGGCGCAGGGCGTCACGGGTGTAGCGGCGCTGGTTGCCGGACGTGCGGCGGCTGTTGATCAGGCCCTTGGTCTCGTAGAAGTGGAGCGCCGAGACGGCCGCGCCGCTGCGGGCGGACAGCTGGCCGACGGTGAGCTCGTGGACTTTTTCGGGAATCTGCGGCACTCGGCCGAGCCTAGTCGGAGGTCCGTTGACATCCGCACCTGGGCCCCAGCATGCTGAGCAAGCGCTTATTCGTCCGTCACGACGTTCGTGATCCGTCCGCGAGAGACAGGAACAGGGCATGGCCGAGCCGAGGGTCTTCACGTCCGCCGAGGAGCTGCGCGCCGGGGTCGGCGCACCGCTCGGCCCCAGCGCATGGCTGGAGGTGGACCAGAAGCGGATCGACCTCTTCGCCGACGCCACCGGCGACCACCAGTGGATCCACGTGGACCCCGAGCGCGCGGCCGGCGGACCCTTCGGCTCCACCATCGCGCACGGCTACCTGACCCTGTCGCTGCTGCCCAGCCTGGTCCCGCAGATCATGCGGGTGGAGGGCATGCGGATGGGCCTCAACTACGGCACGAACAAGGTGCGTTTCCCGGCCCCGGTGCCGGTCGGCTCGCGGTTGCGCGCGACCGCCGCGATCACGGAGGTCACGGAGGCGGGCGGCGGGGTGCAGGTCACGGCCACCGTCACGGTCGAGCGCGAGGGCGGGGACAAGCCGGTGTGCGTGGCGGAGTCGGTGTCGCGGTACTACTTCTGAGCCGCGCGCGGGCTGCGGGGCCGCGCGCCGTCTACGGGGCCGCGCTCCGGCTACTGGGCCGCGCGCGACCGCTGCCGGGCTACGCGCCGGGGCGCGGCCGCGCCCCCACCATGCGCAGGACGAGGTCGGAGTAGAGCGCGCCGACCTCGTCCGGATCCCGCTGCCCGGACACGCTGAACCAGCGCGCCACGTCGATGCACAGCGACAGCACGGCGAGGGTGGTGCCCGCCACGTCCGGGACGTCGAACTCCCCCGCCGCGACCCCGTCGGCCAGGATCCGGCGCACGGCGGCATCGCTGCGGCGGCGCAGCGCCACGATCTCGGCGCGGTGCTCGGGGGCGAGCGCGTCGAGCTCGTACTGGACCACGCGCGCGGTGGTGTGGTGCGCCGCGTGCCACCGTACGAAGGACCGCACGGCCGCGTCGAGCCGCTCGGCGGCGCAGCCGGGGCCCTCGGCGGCGGTGGTCAGGATCTCCAGCGCCTTGTCGTGGCCGATCCGGCTGATGCGGTGGAGCAGCTCTTCCTTGGTCTTGTAGTGGATGTAGAGCGCGGCCGGGCTCATCCCGGCCCGGCCCGCGATGTCGCGGGTGGTGGTGGCGTGGTACCCGCGTTCGGCGAAGGCGTCGACGGCGGCGACGAGCAGCCGCCGTGCGGCGTCGGGGGTGACCTCGGACCACGGCCGGTAGCCGTCGACCGTGTCCTCCGCGCTGTCCATCGCTCACTCACCTCTTCGCCGTGTGGGAGTGAACACCTTACCGGAGGGTGAGCAAGCGCTTAGCGCTCTTGGGCGGACGCCCCGGCTACTTGGGCGAGAAGGGGTCGTACTCGGCCAGGATCTTCTCCATCCGGGCCTGGTCCACCCGGTTCACGATCTGGCCGACCTCCTGGCGGTCGCGGACCACCTTGGCGAGGGTGAAGGCGGAGGTGGTGAGGTAGAGGACCGCGATCCCGAGGAAGGCGCGGACCCAGCCGTCCGTGTCCAGCTGGTAGATCCCGACGGCGACGGCCGCGAGGGCGATACCGAAGGAGGCGACGGCCTGGCCGTAGTACGCCCCCGTGTTCTGCTGCTTGACCGGTGTCTCGTTCATGGGTCGAGCATCGGGCGGGCGCGGGGGCGGCACATCCGCGCGGGTACTCAGGTCGGGTACTCATGTGGCCCGCACGGGGCCGCGGTTCAGAAGGCGGAGACCCCCGTGCGGGCCCGGCCGATGAGCAGTTTCTGGATCTGGCTGGTGCCCTCGTAGAGGGTCATCACGCGGGCGTCGCGCAGCAGCTTCCCGGCCGGGTACTCGTCGATGTAGCCGTAACCGCCGTGCACCTGGAGGGCGTTGCTCGCGGCGCGCACGGCCGCCTCGGAGGCGAAGAGCTTGGCGGTGGAGGACTCGGTGGCGAAGGGCAGCCCGCGGTCGACGAGGTCCGCCACCCGCCAGGTGAGCAGCCGGGCCGCGTCCACGTCCACGGAGATGTCCGCGATGAGCTCCTGGACCAGCTGGTGGTGGGCGATCGGCCGGCCGAACTGCTCGCGCTGGCCGGCGTACGAGACGGCCGCCTCCAGCGCCGCCTGGGTGATGCCGACGCAGCCCGCGGCGACCGACATCCGGCCCTTGGCCAGGGCGGACATGGCCACCGAGAAGCCCTTGCCGGCGGGGCCGAGCAGGGCGGAGGCGGGGACGCGGACCCCGTCGAGGGCGATCTCGGCGGTGGCCTGGCCGCGCAGGCCGAGCTTGCCGTGGATCTCGCGGCGGGTGAGGCCGGGGGTGTCGGTGGGGACGAGGAAGGCGGAGACCCCGCGGTGGCCGGGCTCCTCACCGGTACGGGCGAAGAGGAGCATCACATCGGCCCAGGTGCCGTTCGTGATGAACATCTTGGCGCCGTCGAGGACGTAGTCCTGCCCGTCGCGCACGGCGCGGGTGGTGAGGCTCGCGGCGTCGGAGCCGGTGCCGGGCTCGGTCAGGCCGAAGCAGCCGAGCGCGTCGCCGGAGCAGAGCCGGGGCAGCCAGTCCCGCTTCTGTTCCTCGGTGCCCCAGGCGGCGATCGTCTTGGCGACGAGTCCGAGGGAGACGGAGACGATCCCGCGCACGGCGGAGTCGCCGCGCCCCAGCTCCTCGGTGACGAGGACGTAGGCGAGGTGGTCGCCGCCGGAGCCGCCGTACTCCTCGGGCACGGTCAGCCCGAGGAAGCCGAGCGCGCCCAGCTTCTTCACGATCCCCCGGTCGACGCTCTCGGCGCGGTCCCACGCGGCGGCGTACGGGACCACCTCGCGCTCGGCGAACTCGCGGGCGAGCCTGCGTACGGCGTCCTGCTCCTCGCTCAGCTCCAGGTTCACCGGGACCCCCTCCGGGCGGTGTGCGGCCGGGGCTTTAACTAGCACCGGTAGTTTATGGCGGGCAGGGCCTACTATGTGGCGCATGGCCAGACCGCGCAAGCCCCTGCTCAGCCGGGACCGCATCGTCGAGGCGGCCGGGGCGCTGGTCGACGCCGAGGGGCTGGAGGCGGTGTCGACGCGGCGGCTGGCGGCCGCGCTCGGGGTGAGCGGGCCCTCGCTCTACAACCACTTCCGGACGAAGGACGAGATCCTGGACGCGGTGGCGGACGCGGTGAGCGCGCGGGTCGACCTCTCGATGTTCGACGGGGGCCAGGACTGGCGGGGCGCCCTGCACGCGTGGGCGCACTCGTACCGGGACGCCCTGTCGGACCATCCGAACATCGTGCCGGTCCTGGCGCGCGGGCCGGGCCGCCGCCCGGCGGGGCTGCGGCTGGCGGACGCGGTGTTCGGGGCGATGACGGCGGCGGGCTGGCCGCCCGCGCAGGCGACGCGGATCGGCGCGCTGATGCGGTACTTCATCCTGGGCTCGGCGGTGGGCTCCTTCGCCCGGGGCTTCGTCGACGACCGCGCGGCCTACGACCCGGCGGACTACCCGCACCTGGGGCAGGCGCATCTGCTGGCGGAGCGGCAGCGGGAGGTGGACGAGGGCGCGTTCGAAACGGGCCTGGCGGCGCTGCTGGACGGGCTGGGGCTGCAGTACGAGGCGCTGGGGGCGGAAGACTCCGGGTAGGGCGCCCGCTCGCCCGGCCCCGGCCCCCGGATGCGGGGCCGGGGGCGCGGGCTTCGGGCTTCCGACTGCGGGCTTCGGGCTTCGGGCTGCGGGCTTCGGGCTTCGGGCTGCGGATCAGTCCCTAGAAGACGACCAGGGAGCGGCCGCCCTTGCCCGCGAGCATGGCGTCGAAGGCGGCCGGGATGCCGTCCAGGGTGATCCGGTCGGTGACCAGGGCGCCGAGGTCGAAGCGGCCCGCGCGGATGTGCTCGGCGATCACCGGGAGGTCGCGGGCCGGGTCGCTGTTGCCGTAGACGCAGCCGGTCAGGGTGCGGGCGAAGTGGAAGATCTCCAGCGCGTGGAAACCGACCTGCTGCTCCTTGCCGCCGATGCCGACGACCGTGGTGCGGCCGCCGCGCCGGGTGGACTCCCAGGCTCCGCGGATGGTCTCGGCCCGGCCGACGCACTCGACGGCGACGTCCGCGCCGTGGCCTCCGGTGAGCGCGCGGATCTGCCGGGCGGTGTCCTCGGCGGCGAGTACGAAGTCGGTGGCTCCGGCCGCGCGCGCCAGCTCCTCCTTGGCCGGGGACACGTCTACGGCGATCACCGGGCCCGCCTGCGCGATCCGCGCGGCCTGGAGCGCGGCGAGGCCCACCCCGCCGACACCGAAGACGGCGACCGACTCCCCCGGGCGGACCTGGGCGCTGTGGTGCACCGCCCCGTAGCCGGTGAGGACGGCGCAGCCGAGCAGCGCGGCCTCCGCGAGCGGGATCCCGGCGGGCGCGGGCAGCACGCAGTTGCCCGCGACGACGGTCTCCTCCGCGAAGGCGGCCACGTTCAGCCCGGGGTGCAGGGCGGTGCCCTCGCTGTCGTGGGCGTGGATGCCGCCGACCCCGGTCAGGGCCTTCGCGCAGAGCCACACCTCGCCGAGCGCGCAGTGGTGGCACTGCCCGCAGGACGGGGCCCAGTTGAGCACCACGCCGTCGCCGGGGGCGACGTGCGTGACGCCCTCCCCGACGGCGAGGACCGTGCCCGCGCCCTCGTGGCCGAGGACGGCGGGCACGGGGACCCGCATGGTGCCGTTGCTCAGGGACAGGTCGGAGTGGCAGACCCCGGCTGCGGCGAGCCGGACGCGGACCTGCCCGGGGCCGGGATCGGGCAGCACGATGTCCCGTATCTCCAGCGGGGCTCCGACGGCGGGCAGGATGGCGGCGCGGACCATGGGCGTCGTCTCGTCTTTCCGGTCAGAACTGCAGGGACTTGGTCTGGAGGTATTCGGCCAGGCCGTGGCTGCCCAGCTCGCGGCCAACGCCCGACTGCTTGTGCCCGCCGAAGGGCGCGAGCACGTTGTAGCGGCCGCCGTTGATGTCCACCTGGCCGGTGACCATACGGCGCGCGAAGGCCACGGCCGTCTCCTCGTCCGCCGCCCAGACGGCGCCGCCCAGGCCGTAGACGGTGCCGTTGGCGATACGCAGGGCCTCCTCCTCGTCCTCGTAGGGGAGGATCGACAGCACGGGGCCGAAGATCTCCTCCTGGGCGATCGCCATCTCGGGGGTGACGTCGGCGAACACGGTCGGCGCCACGAAGTAGCCCTGCGCGTGCGGGGCTTCCGGTCCGCCGGCGACCAGCCGGGCGCCTTCCTCGATACCGCGGGCGATGTAGCCGAGGACGCGCTCGTGCTGCTGGGCGTTGACGACCGGCCCGAGGCGGGTGCCTTCCTCGCGCGGGTCGCCCGACGGGTACTTCTCGACGGCGGCCGCCGCGAGCGAGACGGCCTCCTCGTACTGGTCGCGGTGGACGAGCATGCGGGTGAGCGCGTTGCAGCGCTGACCGGTGTTGGCCATGACGTGGCCCACGCCGGTCGCGACCGCCTTGGCCAGGTCGGCCCCGGGCAGGACGACATTGGCCGATTTGCCGCCCAGCTCCAGCGCGACCCGCTTGACGGCGGCGCCGGCGGTGGCGCCGATCTTCCGGCCGACGGCGGTGGAGCCGGTGAAGGAGACGAGGTCGACCCCTTCGTGCGCGGCGAGGGCCTGCCCGGCGACCGGACCGGTACCGGTCACCAGGTTGAAGACCCCGGCCGGGACACCCGCCTCGTGCACGGCTTCGGCGAAGAGCTGTGCGGTCAGCGGGGTGTCCTCGGCCGGCTTGAGGACGAGGGTGCAGCCGGCGGCGAGAGCGGGCGCCACCTTGGCAACGATCTGGTACAGCGGGTAGTTCCAGGGCGTGATGGCCGCGACCACACCCACCGGCTCCAGGAGCACGGTGGAGTTCCCGATGCGCTCCTCGAAGGAGTAGGAGGCGGCCAGTTCGACGAAGGATGAGGTCACGGCGGCCGCCCCGCCGACGTGCACGGCCTTGGCGAAGGCGAGGGGTGCGCCCAGCTCGGCGGTGATGGTGTCGGCCAGCTCGTCCTGCCGGGCCACCAGTACGTCGCGCAGGGCGCCCACCAGGGCGGCGCGTTCGGCGGGCGGGGTGGCCGCCCAGCCGGGCAGGGCCGCGCGGGCCGCCCGTACCGCCGCGTCCACGTCCCCCTCGGTGCCGGCCGGGACCGAGGCGATGACCTGGCCGTCGGCCGGGTTGACGACGTCGATCAGCTCGCCTCCGGCGGCGGGCCGCCACGCGCCGTCGATGTACATCCCGTCGTGGGCCTTCATGGCATTCCTCCCGAGTACGCAGCGGGGCGTATGGATCCGACCTCCCGACACCCTACAAACTAGCGGCGGTAGTTTTCTGCGGCCAGCGGGCGCCGGATATCAGATGATGCCGAAAAGCATCCCCGCCGCGAGGACGACGAGGGAGGTGAGGGCGGCCCACTTCACGGTGAACCGGGTGTGGTCGCCGAACTCCACTTTGGCCATGCCGACGAGCACGTACACGGCCGGAACCAGCGGGCTCGACATGTGCAGCGCCTGCCCGACGAGGGCCGCGCGGGCGATTTCGAGCGAGGAGACCCCGTGGGCGGCGCCGGCCTCGGCCAGGACGGGGAGGACGCCGAAGTAGAAGCCGTCGTTCGACATGAAGTAGGTGAGCGGCAGGCTGAGCAGCCCGGTGACGAGCGCCATGTGCGGGCCCATGCCCTCGGGGATGGCCCCGACGAGCCAGTCGGCCATGTGCTTGACCATGCCCGTGCCGGTGAGGACGCCGGTGAAGACGGCGGCGGCGAAGACCATGCCGGCGACGTTCAGGACGTTGTCGGCGTGGGCGGCGATCCGGGCCTTCTGGTCGGGCATGTGCGGGAAGTTGACGGTGAGGGCGAGCGCGGCACCGAGCAGGAACAGCACGAGGATCGGCAGCCACTCCATGATCATCGCGGCGAGCAGGGCGACGGTGAGCCCGGCGTTGAACCAGTACAGGCGCGGGCGGAGGGTGGAGCGGTTCGGGTCGAGCCCCTGGAAGCCGTCTTCGGGCTGGGCGGGGGTGTCACCGTCGGCGGGGGCACCGCTGCCGGTGGGGGCGGTGGTGGACGGCGGGGCGGTGGGCGGCGAGACGGTGGTCGGCGGGGTGATGGACGGCGAGACGGTGGACGTGGACACGGTGGTGGCGGTCGCGGTGGCACCCGGGGCGGCGGCCGGAACCAGGTCCCCCTCGGGGACCTCGTCGGGGACCTTCCCGGCGGTCTCCTCGGGGTGTCCCTGCCCGGGGAGCGCGAGCACGCCGACGCGGCGCCGCTCCTTGAGCCCGAGGACGTACGCCAGCAGGAACACGAAGAGCAGTCCCGCCGCCAGGGCCGGGATCATCGGGACGAAGATGTCGGCGGCGTCCAGCTTGAGGGCGGTGGCGGCGCGGGCCGTGGGGCCGCCCCAGGGCAGGGTGTTCATGACGCCGTTGGCGGTGGCCGCGACTCCGGTCATCACCACCAGGCTCAGCCCGAGTCGCTTGTAGAGCGGGTACATGGCCGAAACGGTGATCATGAAGGTGGTCGAGCCGTCGCCGTCGAGCGAGACGATCGCGGCGAGGACGGCCGTACCGACCACGACCCGCATCGGGTCGGCCTTGCAGAAGCGCAGGATGCCCCGGACGATCGGATCGAAGAGGCCGACGTCGATCATCACGCCGAAGTAGACGATGGCGAACATCAGCATGGCGGCGGTCGGTGCGAGCTTCCCGACCCCGTCGATCACGTAGTCACCGAGGTGCGCCCCCTTGCCTGCGAACACGCAGAAGAGTGCGGGAATGAGCACGAGCGCCGCGATGGGCGACATTTTCTTCATCATGATCAGGACGAGGAATGTCGCGATCATGGCGAAGCCGAGGAAGGTCAGCATGGGGGGAAGGTAGGTGCCGCCTCCTGGGCCCAACAAGGTGTCGGGCCGTGAGCAATACGAGCAAAACCCCAGCTCAGGGCAGGGGTGCGAGCTGGACGGGGAAGCCGTTGAGCACGGCCGTACCGGAGAGCCGGTCGAGCAGGGTGCCGTCGAGCAGCTGGTTGACGTTGGCCCCCGGCGCGGCTCCGGCCACCGCGAGCCGGGCTCCGGCGCGGTTGTGCCCCCAGCCGTGCGGGAGGCTCACCACTCCGGTGCGGACGGTGTCGGTGACCTCGACGGGCACCTCCACGCTGCCGCCGTCGGCCGTGATCCTGGCCCGCCCGCCATGTGTGAGACCCAGCCGGTCCGCGTCCTGCGGGTGGACGTGGAGGGTGCAGCGGTTGGAACCTCCGGTGAGGGCCGGGACGTTGTGCAACCAGCTGTTGTTGGACCGCAGGTGGCGGCGGCCCACGAGCACCAGCGCGGCGGGGCGTCCGGCGAGCGTCGCGCGCAGCCTGGGCAGCTCGGCCGCGATCGGCTCCGGCAGCAGCTCGATCCTGCCGCTGCGCGTCCTCAGCACCTCGGGCAGCCGGGGTCGCAGCGGCCCGAGGTCGATGCCGTGCGGGGCCTGGCGCAGGTCGTCGAGGCCGAGCCCGTACGGCCCGAGGCGCAGCATCAGGTCGAGCCGCCGCTCCGGCCCGTCCCGGCCCGCGAGGGTGCGCGCGTACGCCGCGGGGTCGGCTCCGTGCAGCGGCGAGTGCGGGTCGGTGACGGCCCGGGCGAGGGTGTCGGTGATGACGCGCTCATCCACGGCTTCCGGCGGGGCTCCGTGCAGCCCGGACACGGCGAGGACGAGGCGCGCGTGGATCTCGCACTCGGCCATGAGCCCGTCCTCCAGGGGGACGGCGGGCGGCGAGTACCGGACCTGGTTGTGCACGGCGAAGCCGTTGAAGGCGAAGTCGAAGTGCGGGCTCTGGGCAGGGGGCGGCGGGGGCAGGACGACATGGGCGTGCCGGGAGGTCTCGTTCAGGTACGGGTCGACCGAGACCATGAAGTCGAGGCCGGCCAGCGCCCGGTCGAGACGGTCGCCGTCGGGTGCGGACAGGACGGGGTTGGCGGCGATGGCGATCAGGGCACGGATCCGCCCCTCCCCCGGCGTCTCGATCTCCTCGGCCAGGGCGGCGGTGGGCAGTTCGCTCTTGACCTCGGGGTGACCGCTGACCCGGCTGTGCCAGCGGCCGACCGTGAATCCCCGGCCGGGCCCGGCCGGCCGAGGTGCCCGGTCGGTGGCGGAGAGCGGGAAGAGGGCTCCGCCCGGCCGGTCGAGATTGCCGGTGAGGATGTTCAGTACGTCGACCAGCCAGCTGGCCAGTGTGCCGTGTTCGACGGTGCAGCTGCCGATCCGCCCGTAGACGGCGGCAGTGGGTGCGGCGGCGAGTGCGCGGGCGAGGACGCGGATCTCGTCGGCCGTGAGGTCGCAGGCGGGTGCTACGGCCTCAGGAGTGAAACTACCAAGCGCGTCCGCGAGTTCCCCGAGTCCCAGGATCCTTTCCTCCAGCGGACCGGGCGCGGCCAGCTTCTCGTTCAGCAGCGTGTGTGCGAGGGCCGCGAGGAGCAGGGCATCACTGCCGGGGCGCGGTGCGAGGTGGCGGTCCGCCAGGGCGGCCGTCCGGGTGCGGCGCGGGTCGACGACCACGAGGGTGCCACCCCGTGCGCGCAGGGCCTTGAGCCGCCCGGGGAAGTCGGGCGCGGTGCACAGCGATCCGTTGGATTCCACCGGGTTGGCACCGAGGAGCAGCAGGAAGTCGGTGCGGTCGAGATCGGGGACCGGAATGGCGAAGGGGTCGCCGAAGAGCAGCCCGCTGGAGACGTGCTTGGGCATCTGGTCGAGGGTGCTGGCGGTGAAGAGGTTGCGGGTGCCGAGGGCCTTGAGCAGCAGCGGCGGGTAGAGGGCGCCGGCCATGGTGTGGACGTTCGGGTTGCCGAGGACGACGCCGGTGGACTGGGGTCCGTACTCCCGCAGCAGCGCGGGGACGGCCGCGGCGACGGCCTCGTACGCCTCCTCCCAGGTGGCCTCCCGCAGTCGGCCGGAGCGGCGGACGAGGGGGGTCCGCAGCCGGTCGGGGTCGGCGTCGAGCTGCCCGAGCGCGGCGCCCTTGGGGCAGATGAACCCGCGGCTGAACACGTCGTCGCGGTCGCCGCGGGCTCCGGTGACCTGCGTCCCCTCGATGGTGAGGGTGAGGCCGCAGGTGGCCTCGCAGAGGGGGCAGATGCGCAGGGCGGTGCGGGGCATGGGCCCTCCAGGACGGCAGGCTGCGGCACGGGCATGCGGGCGCCCCGAGCATACCGACCGGTAGGCACGTTGACGAGAGGTGCGGGCGGCGGCTGCGGAGTGCGTCAGTCCAGTACGCGGGCCAGATAGGCGTGCATCATCGCGCGGGTCTCCCCCACGATCCCGGGATCGCCGTCCGGGTCGGTCCGGAAGGCGAGCTGGATCAGCGCGTCCGTGGCCTCGACGGCGACCAGGACCGCGCGCTCCAGCGCCGGATCGGGCGTCAGGCCGAGGTGGGTGGAGAGCAGTTCGGTCAGCCGGGCGGCGACCTGCCGGTTGGGATCGCCCTCGGTGTCCTCGGCGGGCGGCGCGGGCACGCCGAAGTCCACCAGCGCGAAACCGGGCACGCTGCGCTTCATCGCCAGGTACTCGTCGAGCACCGCGTCCACCACCGGCCGCCAGTGCCCCTCGGCCGGGAGCGCGGCGAGCCGGCCCGCGATGCCGTTGACGTAGCGGTCGAGATTGCGGTGGGCGAGGGCGACGGCCATGGCCCGCTTGTTCCCGAAGAAGCGGTAGACGGACCCGATGGGCACTCCGGCGCGCTGGGCGACGGTGCGGGTGCTGAGGTTCTCGTACCCGGTCTCGTCCAGGAGTTGGGCGCAGGCGTCCAGGATCCGGGCGAGCCGGTCGGCGCTGCGCTGCTGGACGGGCTCGCGGCGCAGGGAGTGGGCGGGAGGCACGGGGTCCATCATGCCGCTCCTCGCTTCGGGGTCCGGAGGCGGCCTCAGTTCAGGAGCAGACCGAGGCCACCGATCGTATAAGTGATCATCAGCGCGAGCAGCGGGAGCTGTCCGGCAACGGCCCTCGCGGGCGGGAAGAGGCGCACGGACCGGTCGTGAGCTGCGACGACACCGAGGACGTGGCCGGTGACGACGGCGATGACCTGGAGGGCGGCGAGGCCGCCGGGACCCAGGGGCGGGGCCGGTTCGGGGGCGTTGTCAGTGCCGAGTGCCATGATTACTGTGCGTGGTCCTTCGACTACCAGGAGGGAGAAGTAATGGGCGATGAGATAGCCGAGGGCGATGGGGACGAGTGAGTGCGCGAAGGCGGTCAGCGGGCCGGGGTGCGGGCCGCTGACGAGGCGGGTGGCCGCCGCGCACAGGCAGTAGAGGGTGGCGACGAGGGCGACGGAAGCGAGCAGTCCGAGCGTGGCCGTGGGGGTGCGGCCGAGGGGGGAGGTCTGGAGGGCGTTGATCCAGGAGGGGTTGTCGGAGAAGCCGTCGTAGGCGGTGGATCCGAGCAGGACGCAGACGGTGGCGACGAGTCCGGGCCGCTCGGGTGTCGCGTCGAGTCCGTGGAAGGGGTTGCGGAGCACGAGGCGGCCGTCGGCGCGGCGGCCGAGGGGGGAGAACCGGGCCAGCAGGGTGGAGTACGCCTCGAAGGCGTCACCGTCCTCGAACCAGCGCTCGCCGAAGCGGGCGGCGAGCAGGAGTTGGGCGGCGGCGTAGGTAGGGACTGCGATCAGGAGGGTGGTGGTGGATGCGGGATCGGGCGAGACGAGTTCGAGCCAGGTGAAGGCGAACAGTCCGGCTGCGGCGGGCCACAGTCCCAGCCGGGCGGGAAGGGGGCGATCGGGGGAACGGCGGCGCAGGGCGCGGAAGGTGAGGCGGTGCAGGGTGCGCAGCGGGTTGAGCAGGCGCCAGACGGGGCCGAGGAGGAGGGAGGCGGGGACGAGACCGACCCAGAAGAGGACGTAGACGGCGCCGGGAGCGGGGTTGCGGGCGGGGTCGTCGGGACCGAGGAGGAGGTGGAGCAGGACGAGGAGCGCGGCGGCGAGCCCGAGGCCGCGCAGGGCGGTGCGGGTGGCCGGCGCGTCGGCCACCCGCTGGAGGGCGGCGGGGAGGGCGAGCCCCGCCCGCGCTCCGCGGAAGCGGGAGGTGGACCAGAGCAGGCCGAGTGCGAGAAAGGAGACGAAGAGGGCGGCGAAGGCGCCTGCGAAGGCATAGAAGGGGGAGATCGGCAGATCGTGCTGCGAGCCGATGCCGTGCGCGAGCGCGGTGACGGGGTGGGGCTCGGCCGGGTGAAGGACCACGCCCTGGCCGTAGGCGCCGCCGCCAAAGCCGCCGCCGCTGTGGGTGGGGGTACGGATCATCGGACGAGAAGCTGGGTCAGGACGAGGCGGGACTCGTGGGTCTCGACCTCGAAGAGGCCCGTGCGGTCGGCCGTGAGGGTCAGGGTGGCCTCCTGGCCCGCGGGGAGGGCGAGTTCCTTGTCGTAGCCGTGGACGTGCAGGGTGTCCGCCCGGTCGCTGGTGACGCGCAGCGCGACCCGCTCCCCGCGCCGCAGCTCGGTGCGGGCGGGGGCCGGGGTGACCTTGCCGTCCCGGACGCTGATGGTGACGGTGCGGTCGGCCTGCTCCTGGCCCGGCGGGTCGGGCTGGGGCTGCTGGCCGTCGTGGCTGTGGCCGCCGCCTGCCGCGCCGGGGGCGGCGGCGGTCAGCTGGGCCGTGCCTTCGACGGGCTTGCCGGAGACGGCCCAGGCGGTGTGGTCGTCCGCGTAGAGGCGGACGGTGAGGGTGTGCTCGCCCTCGGGGACCTGTGCGGAAGGGAGGTGGAACCAGGGGCCGTAGAGACGGGCGATCTTGCGGCCGTCGAGCTCCAGGTGGGCGTGGCCGGCGCCGGTGAGGGCGGCGCCGCCGGTGCTGTCGGGGGTGAAGCGGAAGTTCTTGGTGGCCAGTTGCAGATTCCACCCGTCCTCGGAATCCGGCCGAACGGCCAACCGAACCTCCGGCGCGCCCGCAGCCGGAACCTCACGGAGCTTGTGCCCGGCGGCGTCGGTGCCGGCCAGCAGCGTGCCGACCTCACCGGACGCCTGCTCATGACTGGTCCCCGGCTTGTGATGGGTGGTGGCCCGCCCCCCACAACCGAGCAGCGCCACCGCGGTCACGACGAGCACGGCAATGCCCCGGACGGCCCGCCCTCGCCTGCTGCCCACGGGGGTGCGCTGGGCTACGCCGCCTGCACGCGGCGCCGGGGGCCCGCTGGCCTTGGCGACTGCGTCGGCCGTGTCGGCCGTGCGGGTCCGGTGGCTCGGGTTGGGGGTGCCGGGGGCGGCGGACGGGGGCTGGGTGTCGGGCTGGCTCGTCACGACCGGCCTCCCGTGGCCGGGCCCGCCGGAGGTTCCGGCTGCGTGGGCTGCCCGGTGGGCCCGCCTGCCGGAGGCTCCGGGTGCTCGGGCGCCTCCGTGGGCCCGCCTGCCGGGTGCTTCGGGAGCGTTGGCCGCGCGGTGGTCCCGCCTGCCGGGGGCGGGGCGGCCGGGCTGGCGCCCGCCTGGGCAGTGGCTGCCGAGGGCGTAGTGGCCGCCGGGGTTGGGTTGCCACCCGTCGGGTACGGGCCGGCGCCCGTAGAGGCCGGGTTGTCGCCGCCCGTGGCCGGGGCAGCGTCTGCCGGGTGCGGGGTTCCGCCCGCCGGGGGTGTCGGGTGCTCCGGCGCATCGGCCACCGGTGTCGGGGTGGGGCGGGAGGAGGCTATGGCGGCCCAGAGGAGCCACGGGATGGTGAGGAGGGTGCGGAGCCAGGCTGGGCTTATGGGGGTCCAGGGGATCAGGAGGAGGGATTTGTCCATGGCGTCCAGGAAGGTGAGGAGGGCCAGGAGGAGGGTGAGGCGGGAGAGCCAGGGGTGGGTGGGGCGGAGGGCCAGGGCCGTGCCCGTCAGCCAGAGGGTGAGGAGGAGCAGGGCCAGGGCGGGGGCCGCCGTGGGGGTGAGGGGGAGGGTGGAGCCGGCCACGTCCAGGGCCAGGCCGGCCAGGCCCAGCAGGGCGGCGGCCGTGCCCAGGCGGGAGTTGCGCAGGCGGCGCCACCACAGCACCCCGCCGACCAGCAGCAGGACCCCGGCGACGGCCAGGGCGAGCTGGGTCTCGACGCGTTCCAGGCCGCGCGCGCCGTACCAGTCGCAGCCGGCCGGGAGCTTGCGGGCCTGGACGTTGTAGTCGGCGCAGACGAGGAGCTGGACCAGTTTGACCGGCTCGCCCACCAGCCGGGCCGACGCCCCCGAGACGGCGCCGCGCCGTTCCCCGCACTGCGGGAGCGTGCCCGGGGTGGAGCCGTCGGGGCCGTCCTGCCAGCAGTTGCCCCGGCCCTGGCCGTCCCACCAGACGTCCATGCCGTTGGGGCGGGAGGCCCCGGAGGGGTCCTTGCCGAGGGTGTTCCCGGCGTACCGGTTGTGGTGCGAGGTGTCGGTCTGCTTCGACCACGCCTCCTCGCCCCGGATGAAGGCCGGGACCGCGCTCAGGAAGAAGCCCGCGCGTTCGTGCCCGTACACCCAGTTGTTCTCGTACAGGTTCCAGTTGCCGCCCGCGGTGATGATGCCGGTGCCCGGCGGCATGGAGATCTGGGGGCAGACCACCCCGCGCTCGTAGCCGCGCTCGACCGGCGGCTTGGCGCAGGTGCCGTCGGCGACGTGGCGGTAGTAGTCCTGGTTGTTGTCGTGGATCAGGTTCCGCTCGAACCTGGCGTGGTTCTGCGGGAGTCCGGGGTGGCCGGGGAAGGCGCTGTCCATGGAGGCGCCGCCCATGTTGTGGTCGAACTCGTTGTCGTGGACCCAGACCGAGTCTCCGGCCGTCCCCGAGTAGCCGACCATGTTGTGGTGGCTGCGGCAGCCGGTGATCTCGATGGAGTAGCGGGGGACGTCGTAGCCGCGGCCGTCGTTGATGTCCGAGGCGCTGCCGGGGTAGATGCCGGAGTCGCCGTTGCCGTAGGACTCGCAGTTCTTGTACAGGCCGTGGTCGCTGGCGAAGGTGAGGAAGCCGTACTCGTCGTTCCAGCGGGTGAGGACGTCGTCGATGACGAAGCCGTCGGCGGCGAGGACGTACAGCGAGTTGAAGGTGGTGCGCTGGGCGGTGAAGTTGCGGAAGTAGATCCCGTCGGACTTGTCGGCGCGCAGGGCGTTGAGCTTCTGGTACTTGGCGTCGATCACCACGTCGAGCCGTGAGGCGCCCGTGCCCTCGATCTGCAGGTCCTTCTTGCCGAGGATCGCGACGAGGTTCTGGTTATGGCGGCACCGCTCCTGCTGCTCGTAGGACAGGATCTGGTAGCCGAGCGCGGAGTCGGGGGCCTTGAGCGCGGCGCACTCCCCCACCGGTTTCGGCAGCGAAGGCTCCTCCTCGTAGAGGCCGGGGAGGATCGCGATGTTCATGCCGGGCCGGTCGACGGCGTCGACGGCCTCCTGGAGGTGCCGGTATCCGGTGCGCTCGCAGCGCTCGTACAGGGCGAGGTTGCGGGCCCGCAGCTCCTCGGGGAAGGCGGATATCCGGCGCTCGAACGCGGGCCGGTCGGTTTTGCAGACGATCAGGTCCGGTTCGGCCTTGCGGTACTCCGGTACGGAGCCGGAGCCGTCCGGGAAGGTGACCGGGCGCTCTTCGTGCGCGACGGCGGCGGGCGCGGCGGCGAAGAGGGACAGGAGCGCGAGGAGGGCGGCGAGGAGCGCCGCCGGCACGGCAGGGAACCTGCGGGTCCACGACATGCGCGTGAGAGTAGAGCAATGTTCATCTTTTCGGATCCCCCCGCGCAGCAATCCGCCGGCCCCCCGAGCACACGGACCCCGAGCCCGTCGGCCCCCGCCCTGAGGACGACCCCCGCCCCAAGGCCGGCCCTCGCCCCGATCCACCGTTGACGCGGAAGCCGCCGAATCCTACTGTCAGCCATAGGATTCCTTCGACGGAGCGGGAGCAGCACATGAGCGAGCAGGCCGGCAGCGAGCAGGCCAGGAAGACGGCCGAGGCACTGGAGTACCTCACCGGCTTCGGCAACGAACACAGCTCGGAGGCCGTCCCCGGCGCACTGCCGCTCGGCCGGAACTCGCCCCAGCGCGCCCCCCTCGGCCTCTACGCGGAGCAGCTGAGCGGCAGCGCCTTCACCGAGCCGCGCAGCCACAACCGCCGCTCCTGGCTCTACCGGATCCGCCCCTCGGCCGCCCACCCGCCGTTCACCCGGACCGACAACGGCGCCCTGCGCACCGCCCCCTTCACCGACGCCCCCGCCGACCCCAACCGGCTGCGCTGGAACCCGCTGCCCGACCCGGCTCCCGGCACCGACTTCCTCGACGGCCTGTGGACCCTCGGCGGCAACGGCGACGCGGCCCAGCGCGCCGGCATGGCCGTCCACCTCTACTCCGCCAACGCCTCCATGACCGACCGGGTGTTCAGCGACTCCGACGGCGAGCTGCTGATCGTCCCCGAGCGCGGCGGCCTGCTCCTGCGCACCGAGTTCGGCCTGCTCTCCGCCCGCCCCGGCGAGGTGGCCCTGATCCCGCGCGGCGTGCGCTTCCGCGTCGAGCTGCTGGACGCCGACGCCCGCGGGTACGTCTGCGAGAACTACGGCCAGCCCTTCGTCCTGCCCGACCTGGGCCCGATCGGCGCCAACGGCCTCGCCGCCGCGCGTGACTTCCGGGCGCCCGTGGCGGCGTACGAGGACGTCGAGCGCCCGGTCGAGGTGGTCAACAAGTTCTGCGGCAACCTCTGGTCGGCCACCTACGACCACTCCCCGCTCGACGTGGTCGCGTGGTACGGAAACCACGTCCCCTACGTCTACGACCTGCACCGTTTCAATGTCCTGGGCACGATCAGCTACGACCACCCGGACCCGTCGATCTTCACCGTCCTGACCTCGCCCTCCGACACCCCGGGCCTCGCGGGCGTGGACTTCGTGGTCTTCGCGCCGCGCTGGCTGGTCGGCGAGGACACCTTCCGCCCGCCGTACTTCCACCGCAACGTGATGAGCGAGTACATGGGCCTGATCGAGGGTGCCTACGACGCCAAGGCGGAGGGCTTCGTGCCCGGCGGCGGCTCGCTCCACAACATGATGTCCGCGCACGGCCCCGACCACGAGACCTTCGACAGGGCCAGCGCCGCCGAGCTCAAGCCGCAGAAGATCGACGACGGCCTGGCCTTCATGTTCGAGACCCGCTGGCCGATCACCGCCACCGCCCAGGCGGCCGGCGCGGACCACCTCCAGCGCGGCTACGACGACGTGTGGCAGGGTCTGCGGCGCCACTTCCGCGCCTGACCTGCGCCTGCGTACCCTGCGTAGGCCGCACGCCCCGCCCTGTCCAGCCGTTCGGAGATCCACCCGTGACCGCCTTCGCCCCCGACTCGCTGGTACTGAACCGGAAGCTGCCCCTCTGGTACCAGGTCTCGCAGTCCCTGCGCGCCTCGATACTGGGGCGCACCCCGGACGCCTCGCTGCGCCTGCCCACCGAGGAGCAGCTGGCGGAGCACTACGGGGTGAGCGTGCTCACCATGCGGCAGGCGCTCAAGGAGCTGGAGGGCGAGGGCCTGATCAGCCGCCACCGGCGGCGCGGCACCTTCATCGAGCCGGGCGCGCTGCGCAGCACCCCGGTCCGGCTGCTGGGCTCGGTCGACGCGATCGTGGCCCAGCAGTCGGGTGACCGTACGACGATTCTCGGCCACGGGCGGACCCCGGTCGCCGGGGAGCTGGCCCAGCACTACCCGGACCTCGCCGAGGTGGTGACGTACCGCAGGCTGCGCCTGGACCGGGAGAGCGGGGAGCCGACGAACTGGGCGGAGAACGCGCTGCGGCCCGAGTTCGCGGAGGCGGTGGACCTGGCCGATCTGGAGCGCTGGCCGATGACGAAGGTGCTGCGGGACGTGGTGGGGGTGCGGATCAGCCGGATCACGGACACGGTGGAGGCGCGGCTGGCCGACCCGGAGACGGCGGAGCTGCTGCGGGTGCCGCTGCTCAGCCCGATCCTGCACTACACGGGCGTGACGTACGACGAGGACGGCCGGGTGGTGGACGTCGCCCGCATCCGCTACCGCGGCGACCGTTTCTCCTTCACGGTGACGGTCGACGCGCACTGACGGCGGGCGGCGCGCACGCACGGACGGACGGCCGTCGGCTCCGTCGGCGTCCGTCGGCGTCCGCCGGGCACCGCCGACCACCGGCGAGGGCCGCGCCCGGCTACTTCTCGTCGTCCTCGGCGGTCCGCTCCCCCTCCGCCTGGGAGGGCGTGGTGCGTGCCGTCTGGGGGTGGCGCTGGCTGCGCTGCGCCTCGTCCATGTCCTCGTCGAGGCGTTCGCCCTCGGCCTGCGACGGAGTCGAGTATTCGTCGTACTGACTCATGAGCCCTCCCGCCCGTTTCCGTCCATATGCGTACACAAGGAGCGTAGCTCTTCGGCCCGGGGGCAGCCCGGCCGCCGGATGCCGTCGCTACCATCGGCGGCGTGAGCGACGACGTACCGCTGCTGGACGATCTGATGCCCTGGGCCGTGGGCGGTCTGCGCCTGGGCCGGGACTGGGTGGCCGCACCCGATCCGGCGGCCCTCCGCACCCGCTGGGCCGCCCTGGCCGGCTCCGAGGGGGCCGAGCGGGACCGGCTGTTCCGCCCGACTCGGAGCCGTACGCCCACCACCCCGGCCGCGGCCCTGCCCGGACAGCGCGCGGCGGCCACGGCCCGCTTCGCCGAGGCTCCGGGCCCCTGCCCCGAGCCCGTACGGGTGCTCCGCGAGCCCTTCGACGAGCAGTGGCTGCTGCCCGACCAGCGGCTGATCGACACCGCCCGCCCGGAGCTCTGGCGGGTCCGCGACGCGCACCAGCTCTACCTGGTCGAGGCACCGGAACCGCTGGTCACCGCCCATCTCCCGGCCGGCCGGCTCGGCCGGATCCGCCCCCTCCACCGGCGGCCCGGCGGCGCCGAGCCCAATCTCGCCCCGGGCCTGCCCGCGCTGCTCGCCGAGCACCACGGCGGCCCGGTCGCCCCGGAGGACGTCCTGTGCTGGATCCTCGCGGCGGGCCGCCCGGGCCCCCGCGGGTACGAGGTCCCCCTCACCGCCGACCCCGCGCGCTGGCGGGCCGGGCTGGAGCTGGGCCGCCGGCTGCTCACCGTCCAGCTGCGCGGCGCCCGCGGCGGCGAGCCGCCCCGGCTGCCCGGCGGACGGCGGCCGTACGTGCGCTCCGCGGTCGGGTCCTGGCCGCGCGGGCTCTCGTACGACCCGGAGACCGAGACGCTGGGCCTGGGCGACGGGACGGTCTCCCCGGTGCCTGCCGGGGCCTGGGAGTACGAGGTGCAGGGCGTGCGGGTCCTGGAGGCGTGGTGCGCCGCCCGTACGGCGCACCGGGACCCGGAGGCCGAGGGGCTGGCGGCGCTGGGCCCGTCGGCGTGGCCGCAGACCTGGACCTCGGAACTGCTCGCCCTGGTGACCACCCTGGCCCTGCTGGCCGAACTGGCCCCGGAACGCGCCGCCTTCGACCCGGGCCCGTCCCTGCCGTCCGAGGCCCTCCGGGCGGCCGGGGTGCTACCCCCACCGCCGTGGACCCGCCGCCCGGCCTCGGTCCTGGACCACCAGGAGGAGGGCCCGGACGGCCAGTTCGCCCTGCTCTGACCGGGCAGCCTCCACGGGCCTTCCGCCCGGTTCGTTGTCCTGCGGCTGATGACACGGGGACGTCGGAGCAGGTAGGGAGGGGGCATGAGTCTTGAACCGCTTCCCCTGGACGGGATCACCGTCGTCGCCGTCGAGCAGGCCGTCTCGGCGCCCTTCGCCACCCGGCAGCTCGCCGATCTCGGAGCCCGGGTGATCAAGGTCGAGCGGCCCGACGGCGGGGACTTCGCGCGGGCCTACGACACCGCCGCGCACGGCCTCGCCTCGCATTTCGTCTGGGCCAACCGCGGCAAGGAGTCGATCGCGCTCGACCTCAAGAACCCGCGCGGCCGGGAGGTCCTGCACGGGCTGCTCGCCGGCGCCGACGTGTTCGTGCAGAACCTCGCGCAGGGCGCCGCCGCCCGGCTCGGGCTCGACGCGGCCGCGCTGTGCGCGCGCTACCCGCGGCTGGTCGCCGTGGACGTCTCCGGCTACGGCGCGCAGGGACCGTACGCCCACAAGCGCGCCTACGACATGCTCGTGCAGTGCGAGGCGGGGCTGGTGTCGGTGACCGGAACCCCGGAGGAGCCCGTCAAGGCGGGTATCCCGGCGGCGGACATCGCGGCGGCCATGTACACCTTCTCGGGGATCCTGGCCGCCCTGCTGCGCCGCGGGACCACCGGGCGCGGGGGTCCGGTGGAGGTGTCGATGCTGGACGCGCTCGCGGAGTGGATGGGGCATCCGCTGCACCACACCCTGCACGGCGGGCAGCAGCCGGCGCGCACCGGCCTCGCGCACGCGGTCATCGCGCCCTACGACGCCTATCCGACGGCGGACGGGGACCGGGTGCTGCTGTCGGTGCAGAACGACCGCGAGTGGCGGCGGCTCGCGGAACAGGTGCTGGAGCGGCCCGAGTTGGCCGGGGATCCGGCGTACGCGACGAACACGGCGCGCACCGCGCGGCGGGAGGAGACCGATGCCGTGGTGGCCGAGGCGCTGGCCGGGCTGGGCGCGGACGAGGCGATCGGGCGGCTGGAGGCGGCGGGCATCGCCTGCGCGCGGCTGAACTCGGTGACGCAGCTGGCCGGGCATCCGCAGCTCGCGGCGCGGGACCGCTGGCGGGAGGTCGGCTCGCCGGTGGGTCCGCTGCGGGCGCTGCTGCCGCCGATCGTGCTGCCGGGCGGCGCGGCACCGCACATGGGTGCGGTGCCCGCGCTGGGTGAGCACACCGACGCGCTGCTGCGTGCCCTGGGGATGGCGGGCACGCAGATCTCGGAACTGCGCCGGGACGGTGTGATCGCGTAGGGCCGGGTGGCCGGTGGCCGCGGAGACGAACGGCCGCGGGTACGGGGAAGGTTACGAGCGGCGGCTGCCGAAGAGCGTGCGACGCAGACGGCGCAGCGGCGCGAAGAGCGAGACGCGCGCGCTCCGGCTCCGCAGACGGTGCGTGTGGTCGCGGGAGGTGAGCTCGCGCATCAGCGACGTCGCCTCCGCGGCCTCCCGGTGCGGGACGGCGGGTCCGCCCAGCACGGCGAGATGGCGGTCGAGGCGCGAGCTGGTCGCACTGCTGCCGCAGGTGATGGCAGGCACGCGGGGCGGCCTGCTGCGCATTGCTATCTGTTCCATGATCTCTCCCCACCCGTACGAGGGCACCCGGCCCGGGCAGGTTAACCCTATCGCCCCCGCAACGCGCTCGGGTATCCCGGTGGTGTGAATTACCCCTGTGGCGAGCGGGAGTTGACGGTTACTCAGCGGAGTCGACCGTCACTCTCCGCACAAATGGGGTGGATCGGGAGGCCCTTTCACCCGTCAGGTCACAGCAGGGGCCACCGGGGGAACTCTGCGCTAACTTGAAGTGACCGCCGCATCACGCACGGGCGCACAGGAACACACATGGGGGCGCACGCATGAGTGGGAACGTGTCGGGAACAAGCGCGGAGTCCGGTGGCGGACCGCCCCCCGATCGGGTCATTTCGGACCGCTACCGGCTGCTGGAGCCGATCGGCCGCGGCGGAATGGGCGTCGTCTGGCGTGCCCGCGACGAGGTCCTGGCCCGTGATGTGGCCGTCAAGGAGGTGCGCGCGCCGGCCGGACTGGCCGCCGCCGAACTGGAGCGCATGTACCGGCGGTTGGAGCGGGAGGCGTGGGCCGCCGCCCGGATCTCGCACCGCGGGGTGGTCACGGTCTACGACGTGGCCTCGGACGGCGGCCGACCCTGGATCGTCATGGAGCTGGTCCGCGGCCTCTCGCTGGCGGACGTACTGGAGGCCGAGGGGCCGATGCCCCCGCAGCGGGCGGCGCACCTCGGGGACCAGGTGCTGGCCGCGCTGCGCTCCGCGCACGACTCCGGGGTGCTGCACCGGGACGTGAAACCGGCGAACGTGCTCATCGGCAACGACGGTCGGGTGGTGCTGACCGACTTCGGCATCGCCAGCCTGGAGGGCTCCTCGGCGATCACGATGACCGGGGAGGTGGTGGGCTCCCCCGAGTTCCTGGCGCCGGAGCGGGCGGCGGGGCGGGATCCCGGCCCCGGAGCGGACCTGTGGTCGCTCGGCGTGCTGCTGTACACCGCCGTCGAGGGGGTCTCGCCCTTCCGGCGGGCCACCCCGCTGGACACCCTGCGGGCCGTGGTGGAGGCGGAACCGCCCGCGCCGCGCCGGGCGGGGGCGCTGGCGCCCGTACTGGAGGGGCTGCTGCGCAAGGACCCGGCGGAGCGGCTGCCCGCGGCGGAGGCGGCCCGGATGCTCCGGGTGGTGGGCGCGGGGGGTGCCGTACGGGATCCCGGCGGCCCGGCGTCGGACCCGGCCCCGGCGGCCACCGCGGGCGGCCCTGGGCCGGACCCGCGGGGCGGCGGCCCGTACGGAGGGCATACGCCGCCGTCGCCGACGCGGCCCTTGCCCGCGCCGCCCACGCCGACCCTGCCCGCGCCGCTGCCCCTCGCGCCGAGGCCCGCGGGCGCGGCGGGCCGGAGCGGAGCCGGGCCGCTGCTCGCCGCCGGGATCGCGGTGATGCTGCTCGCCGTGGCCGCGGTGGTCTGGCTGCTCCTCAGGGGCGGTCCGGGCGGCGGGGATCCGACCGGGAGCGGCGCCCCGACGGGGCCGGCCACCGGTACCCGGACCACCGGGGCCGCGTCCGCTCCCCCGGCCGCCACCGCCTCGGCCTCGGTCCCGGCGGGCGAGGGCCAGTACCTGAGCGTGCACGTGGTGGCGGTGCGCTCGGCATACCGCGGCAGCTGTCCGCCGCCCGCCGGGCAGGCACCCGCCTTCACCGCGACGGTGGGGGTGGAGCGGCTGCCGGTGGTGCTGGAGTACCGCTGGGCGACGCGCAGCGGCCGTACGTCCGGCCCCGGCTGGCAGTCCGTCACGTACGCGGCGGACGGGCCGAGGAGCCGGGAGCTGGAGCACACCGAGCTCACGCACGTGCCCGGGGCGGTCTTCGACGACGCGGTCCGGCTGGAGCTGCGCGGGCCGGCGGAGCTGGCCACCGAGTGGGTGGGGACCTCCATGACGTGCGTGGAGGAGACCCCGACGGGCGGGGCCTCCTCCCCCGGCACGAGCCCGGCGCCCGCCTCACCGGTGCCGAGCACCGCGGAGTCCCCGGGGGCGAGCCCCGGGGAGAGCCCGGCGGAGAGCCCGGTGGCCGGCGGGCCGGACACGGGTGGTGCGGATGCCGGTGGTGCGGATGCCGGTGGTGCTGTTACCGGTGGCGCGGATCAGGCGGCGTTGGTGAAGGCGGGCAGGTAGCCGCCGGACTGTCCGGCGGCGGTCGGGTGGTAGGACTCCCCGATGTTCAGCCAGTTGACGCTGTGCAGCCACGCGTTGCCGGAGCAGATCTCGTGGCCGGTGAAGGCGCCCGCGACCGAGGCGAAGGTGAAGCCGTGGTCGGCGGCTCGTTTGGCGATGGCGGCGTTGAGGTGGTCGGCGGCGCCGTTGATGGCGGAGCGTTCGCCCTCGGTCAGTCCGGTGGTGCAGGTGCCGTTCAGCTTGTAGAAGCGCGGGTATCCGAGGACGACGACGCGGGCGTTGGGGGCCCGGCTGTCGATGGCGTTGTACACCTGGTCGAGGAGACCGGGGAGGGTGGAGGTCACGTACGACCTGGCCTGGTTGACGCGGTTGACGCAGGTGGACTCGGACTGGAGCACACAGGTCGTCATGACGTCGGAGAATCCGGCGTCGTTGCCGCCGATGGTGATGCTGACCAGGTCGGTGCCGGAGTTCAGCGGGGCGAGCTGGCCGGAGAGGACATCACCCGTACGGGCGCCCGAGCAGGCGGTGAAGGCGAAGCTCTGGGGAGAGTGGGCGGCGGCCCACAGAGCGGGGTAGGCGCGGCTGGTGCGCTTGCAGTTGCCGCTGCCGCTGTCGTAGTTGCCGGCTCCGACGCCCGAGGAGTACGAGTCTCCGAGGGCGACGTAGCCGAAGTCGGCCTGGGCGGCGGACGCCTGGCCGGCGCCGAACAGGGCGGCGCCCGCGGCGAGGAGGAGGGAGGAGGTGAGGGCAGCGAAGCGCGACATTCTCATGCTCATGTGTGTGCGGCTCCTTGTGGGGGTTACTCCTGAGTCCGTGGTACAAGCAGCCGCCGCTTCCCGGAAGTGTCCATGCCAAGAATGTTCGGGGTGGAATCGCGGGGCGAATCTTCACCCCCGCCGCGTTTGAAGGGGGACTCGCGCACCCGATCCGGCGAAACACGGGTGCATGAGGCCATCGCGTGCCGGATCATGGGCGCCATGTCAGCCAACCCGCAGGACGCGCTGCCGATCCGCCTCAACGTCGACGACAGCGATTCACCCTCGGACGTCGTCGACGCGCTGTTCCTCGGACGGTTCGCGTCCGGCGAGCAGCCCTACTCGCACAGCGTGTCGATCGAACGGGTCAAGGCGGAGGCCACCCTCCTGCCGCCGGAGGCCACCGTGCTGCGCTCGGCGCGCGACAGCGACCGCAGCGCCACGCTCGCCGAGGGCACGGGCTGGACGATGCTCGTGTCCCGCTGGAGCCGGGGCGCGGACGTCACGGTGACGGCGGTCAGCGACGAACTGGCCGCGAGCGTGCTGGGCGAGGCCACGCAGGACGTGCAGGACGAGCCCGAACCGCAGCCGGAGAACGTCACGATGGGCTTCTGGTACGTCTCTCCGCGCCGCGGGCCGTACCGGACGACCCGGCAGATCGCCGCCGGCACCTGGGCGGAGGTCCGGCCCAACTACACCGCGCCGGTGGCGGGGGCGATGGACCGGCTGATGAAGGTGACCCCGGACGACATCGCGGGCCGGCTCCTGCTGCTGCACGGGCCGCCGGGCACGGGCAAGACCTCGGCGCTGCGGACGCTGGCCCGGTCCTGGCGGGACTGGTGCCAGGTGGACTGTGTCCTGGACCCGGAGCGGCTGTTCAACGACGTCGGCTACCTGATGGACATCGCGATCGGCGAGGACGAGGGCACGGCGCGCGGCCGCTGGCGGCTGCTGCTGCTGGAGGACTGCGACGAGCTGATCCGCGGCGAGGCCCGGCACACCGCCGGGCAGGCGCTGTCGCGGCTGCTGAACCTGACGGACGGGCTGCTCGGGCAGGGCCGCAACGTCCTGGTCGGCGTGACCACCAACGAGGACCTGGAGCGGCTGCACCCGGCGGTGGTCCGGCCCGGGCGCTGCCTGGCCCGTATCGAGGTCGGCCGGCTGACCCACGGCGAGGCGGTGGAGTGGCTGGGCACGGACGAGGGCGTCCCACGCGAGGGCGCCACCCTGGCCGAGCTGTTCGCCCTCCGCCGCGGCACGGGCCCGGCGGCGGTGCTCCCGCCGCAAGCCCACTCGGAGGCGGGGCTGTACCTGTAGCCGCCCGGCGGGACTTCGGGGCGTGCGGCGCGGCCGGCCGTGCTGCCGGGGCGGCACCATGAGAGGCGCCGCGCTGCCGCCACCCGGCCCGGCGGGACCGGCGGGCGGGCCGCACCGCCGATCGGGGCCGCGAGGCGTGCCGCGGCGCTACTGCGCGTACCGGGCGCGGAGGGCGGCTTCCGCTGCCGCGCGGGCCTCGGCCAGGGGGAGGCCCAGCCGCTTCGCGCGGTCCGCGAACGCCTGGGCAGCGGCCGCGGCCTCACGGGCCGCCGCGTCACCCGCCGCCGCGACGAAGGTGCCGTTCCGGCCGCGCGTCTCGATCACGCCGTCCGCCTCCAGCGCCCGGTACGCCTTCGCCACCGTGTTGGCGGCCAGCCCCAGCTCCTCCGCCAGGCCGCGCACCGTCGGCAGTTTGAAGCCCGCGGGCAGCCGCCCCGTGCGGGCCCGGTCCGCGATCTGCGCGCGCAGCTGTTCGTACGGGGCGGCCGATCCGGCCGAGCCGTCGATGGTGACCTTCAGGTTCGTCGAGCTCACGCGGCCGATTGTCCCCCATCGGCCGGTAATTCGGAGGCGCGGCCCCACAGCCGCCCGTAACGTCCGGCGCATGACCGTTCTGATCCGCGACCTCCGGCCCGCCGACCCCCGCGACCTGGAGTCCGTCGTACGGGTGCGCCGGGCAGCCCTGCCGTTCATGATCACCGATGCGCGGGAGACGGCCTTCGAGGTCGCCTCCGCCCATCCCGCCCGCCACCACCGTCTCCTCGTGGCCGAGACCCCGGACGGCGAGGTCGTCGGCGTCACCCGGGTGGGCATCGCCCACGACAGCCCGGAGCCCGGACAGGGCTATGCCAATACGTACGTCGACCCCGCGCGCCGCGGTCTCGGCGCCGGGCGGGCCCTGCTGCGCGCCGCCGAGGACCACCTCTCCGCCCTCGGCGCGACCGATGTGTACACCTGGGTGCTCGACGAGCCCGCCCACCGCGCCTTCGCCGAACGGCACGGCTACCGCCCCGGCCGCTCGGCGCACTTCCTGCGCCTGGACCTGGCGGCGGCCACGCTGCCGCCGCTGCCCGACGCTCTGCCCCCGGGGGTGGAGCTGCGGCCCGCCTCCGCCTTCGCCGGCGACCCGCGGCCCCTCTTCGAGGCCGACGCCGAGTCCACCTCCGACGAACCGGGCGATCTGGCGGTGGAGCTGGCGGACTACGAGGACTGGCTCGCGCACACCTGGAACAACCCCTCCCTCGACAAGGAGCTGACCGCCGTCGTCCTCGTCGACGGCACGGTGGCCTCCTTCTCGGCCGCCCGCACCGACGGCGCCGCACGCTACGGCTCGGCCATGACCGGCACCCGGCGCGCCTACCGCGGCCGCGGGCTGGCCAAGCTCGCGAAGACGGCCTCCCTGCACCGGGCCCGCGCGGCCGGCTGCACCGAGGCGTTCACCGGCAACGACACGGGCAACGGGCCGATGCTCGCCATCAACGAATGGTTCGGCTACGCGGTCTGCGCGACCGAGACGCGCTTCACGAGGAAGCTGGGCACGGCATGAGCGCCCTCCTGACCGTCCACCTGACCAAGGCCGGCCGCACCAAGATCCGCTACCCGGCCACCCGGGTCGCCGACGACGGCGACCGGATCACCGTCCGCGCGCCCTGGGCGGCCGAGGGCGTAAGGGACTTCGGCTTCGTGCGCTTCGAGCCGGGCGACGTCTTCGTCGAGTACTTCTGGCGGACCCGCTGGTACGCGGTCAAGGAGGTCCGGACCGCCGACGGCGTCCTCAAGGGCTGGTACTGCGATGTCACGCGCCCGGCGATGGTGCGCGAGGGCGAGATCCTGGTGGAGGACCTGGACCTCGACCTGTGGGTCCCCGCGGACGGGGGCCCCGTACTACGTCTGGACGAGGACGAGTTCGCCGCGAGCGGCCTCGACCGGACCGACCCGCGGGCGGCGGCCCGGGCCGTCCGGGCCCTCGACGCCCTGGACGAGCAGGCCCGCACCCCGGAGGGCCTGCCCGCCCTCCTGCGGTAGAACAGCCGTTCCTGATCCCCCTCTTACCCCTTCCTTAAGCGGAGCCTAAGGATCCCCTCAGGGGGCTCCGGCGAGGCGAAACGCGGGGTGCGGCGGGCTAGCTTGGCTGAGCCAGCGGAGGGCCGGAGACGGTGCCGCCGGGGGGCGGCGCCGCACCGCCCCGACCGCTGGTGAGCCCCTGTCTCGCGCCCGAAGGAGATCCACCCATGTCCGCACGCCGCCGTACCGTGACGCCGACCCGTGTCGCCGCCGTCGCGCTGGCCCCGCTCGCGCTCGCCGCGTACACCGCCGCCCCCGCGGCCGCGCACGGCTCGATGACGGACCCGGTCAGCCGGGTGGCCGCGTGTTACGCGGAGGGCCCGGAGTCCCCGCGCTCCGCCGCGTGCAAGGCGGCGGTCGCGGCGAGCGGCACGCAGGCGCTCTACGACTGGAACGCGGTCAACATCGCCAACGCGGCCGGCAAGCACCGCTCGCTGATCCCGGACGGCAAGCTCTGCTCCGCGGGCAACTCCAAGTACCGGGGTCTGGACCTGGCCCGCGCCGACTGGCCCGCCAGCCCGATGACCGCGGGCGCGCACACCTTCCGCTACAAGGGGACGGCCCCGCACCGGGGTTCCTTCGAGCTGTACATGACGAAGGACGGCTACGACCCCACGAAGCCGCTCAAGTGGTCCGACCTGGAGGCCGCCCCCTTCGCCAAGGTCACCGACCCGGGCATGCAGAACGGCGACTACGTCTTCTCCGGGACGGTCCCGAAGAAGTCCGGGCGCCACCTCGTCTACAGCATCTGGCAGCGCTCCGACAGCCCGGAAGCCTTCTACACCTGCTCGGACGTGGTCTTCGGCAAGGACAACGGCGGCAGCGGCGGCGGGGGCAACGGCGGTACGGTCCCCGCTCCGGGCACCAAGCCGGGCGGCGGCACCACCAAGCCCACCGACAAGCCCTCCGGCAAGCCCTCGGACAAGCCCTCCTCCGAGCAGTCCCCCGCCGACCAGCCCGCCGAGAAGCCCTCCGCCCCCACCGACCAGCAGATCGCGGACGGCGCCGGCAAGTCCAGCGTCGAGCACAACGGGCACGGCGACAACGACCCGAAGACCAACGGCGCGTCCGGCGCCGACGCCTCCCCGATCACGGCCCAGGGAGCCCCGTCCGCCCCGGCGGGCGGCAACCTCGCCGAGACGGGCGGCAACAGCGCCACCCCGTCGATCGCGATCGCCGGGGCGGGCGCCCTGGCCGTCGGCGCGGCGGTGCTGTTCGCCGTCACCCGCCGCCGTGCGACGGCGGCGGGCCGACGCGGGCGCCCGTAACGCGCCCGCCCCATGAACCGGACCACCTGCGCGCCCCCCACCCGGTCGGCTCGACTCAGTCGAAGACCGAGGCGCAGGTGGTCCGTTCGGCGTTCGCCGGGTCGAGCGCGTTGACCGCCTCGTGCCAGGCGATGCGGTCGGTGAGCCCGATGGCCACGTGCTCGGACAGGTCCAGGGCGCACAGGTCCTGGAGTACGACATTGCGCACGTTGGACCCCTCCAGGAAGCCGCTGCGGTAGGGCGTGACCACCTCGTCGTACTTGGTCGCGATGACCGTGTACTTCACCCCGGGCACGGTGTCCCCGCCCGCGTTCAGCTTCTGCAGGAAGGCCGATCCGGCGATCTGGTCGGCGAGGCCCGGCGTCGCGGTGCTGATCAGGTGCTCGGCGCCGGGGAAGTAGGGCAGCAGCTTCGTGAAGCCGAGGAGGGTCGTGCCGTGGTTGTCGGGGGCGAGCCCGACCAGCGCGTTCACCTTCTGGGCGCCGCCGAGGAACTTGAGGTAGTAGCGCGGCATCATGCCGCCCTGCGAGTGCCCGATGATGTCGGTCCTGGCGGCTCCGGTGGCGGCGAGCACCCGGTCGACGAAGACGTCGAGCTGTTCGGCGGACTTGTCGATGGGGCCGAGCCCGTTGAAGAGGGGCACGCCGGGCAGCTGACCGTAGTCGAGCGAGTAGACGCAGTACCCGCGGTGGACGAGGTAGGGGGCGAGGCCGAGCCAGTTGTCCCAGGAGTTGCCGAAGGTGCCGTGGACGAGGACGACGGGGCGCGGGTGCGCGGCGGACGGCTTGCAGGACCAGTTGTTCCAGCCGCTGCTGGGGGCGGCGGCGGCCTGGGCGGTGCCGGTGGGGGCGACGAGGGCGGCGGCGGTGAGGGCGAGGACGGCCAGCGGGCGGAGCAGACGTCTCCAGGGCAGCATCGGGTGATCTCCTTGCGGGTCGACTCAAGGGGATGAGCGTGGGGGTTCGTCCCGTGATCCGGATCACAAGGGGGCGCTGCTGCCGTCAAATTACGGGCGAGTAGCAAAACAGGGAAGTTACGCGTCGGTAAAAACTGACGTGTCGTCCGACAGGCCGAAAGCCCGGCCCTCAGGCGGCCAGCGTCCCCCGGGCGATGGCCCCCGGCCCGAAGCGCGCGCGGACCTCGTCCGTGACGGCCTCCAGCCTGCGCGCCTTCTCGTCCCCGGGGTCCAGGCTCAGCTGCCGCGCGGCCCGCTCCGCCGGGAACAGCTCCTCGGCGCGCAGCGACAGCGCCCGGACCCTGGCCCGTTGCAGGCCGAGGCCCGCGTAGAGGGCGTAGGCGGTGGCGGTCAGCACCGCCGAGTGCGCGGTGGGTTCGGCCAGGGTGCGGGTCCGCGTGAGGGTGGTCCGGTCGGCGCACCGGACGGTGAGCGCGAGGGCACGGCAGACCTGCCCGCCCTCTTGTGTACGAAGCTTCGCACCGAGCTCCTCCGTCAGCGAAAGCAGCGCCCGGCGATGCCGTACGGGATCCACCTCGTCCCGGTCGAAAGGCCGCTCGGCGGCCAGGGTACGGGCGGCCGCGCCCGGCCGGACGGGGGTCCGGTCGATCCCGAGGGCGCGCTCGTGCACCTCCCGGCCGAGCCGGGCGCCGAGGATCCGCCGCAGGGCGGCGGGCGGGGCGGCGGCGACCCGGCCGACGGAGTCGAGGCCGTAGGAGCACAGGACGCGGGCGGCCTTCGGCCCGACCCCGTCGAGGGTGACGACGGGCTGGTCCGCCAGGAACTCCCGTACGGCGGCGGGCTCTTCGGGGAGGACCAGGGTGGCCCCGGGCCCGGCCCGGCGGGCGGCGGCGCGGGCCAGCATGGGATTGCCCGCCACCCCGACGGCGGCGTCCACCCCGTGCAGGGCGAGGGCCCGGACCCGGATCACGGCGGCGAGCCGGACCGCGTCGCAGCCGAAGTAGCGCAGCGCGCCCCGGACATCGGCCAGGGCGGCGTCGGGCGGCAGGGCCTGCACGGCCGGGGTGATCCCGCCGAGCAGCGCGAGCACCCCGGCGTACTCCCGGGCCCCGAGCGGCCCCCCGTCGGCGGGGCGCAGCCGCAGGCACATCACGGCGGCGCCTCCTGTGGCGCTTCCGGTGGTGGTTCCGGTGGCGCTCTTCGTGGCCCTTCCGGCGGTGCTTCCCGTGGCGCTCATCCCGCGCTCCCCGGGCTGGAGTGCCACAGCCTGCGGCCCGTCGCGGGGCCGGTGCCGGGCGGCTGGAGGTCGGCCCACGGGTTCATCTCGTACCCCGTGGACATGCGGATCGTACGGCCGGGCCGCGCGGGTTCCTCCGCCCCGGCGGGGGCGGGCGGCGGCTCGGCGAGGCGGGCCGCGACCGCGTCCAGGCCGCCCCGCGCCCGCAGTTCCACCAGCTCGGCCAGATTCCACGCCGCCGCCCCGACCACGCTCAGGCTCTGCGGGCCCCGGCGCTGCACGACGCCCCGTACCAGCAGCAGGAAGGAGTGGAAGACGGTGTGCGCGCAGCGCTCGTGGCTGTCCTCGAAGAAGGCCAGGTCGACCAGGCCCGTCCCGTCGTCCAGGGTCGTGAAGACCACCCGCTTCCCGGACCGGATCGGCGGGGTCTGGGTGGCCGCCTTGGCCCCCGCGACCAGGACGGTCCGGCCGTGCTCGGCGTCCCGCAGCCGGGTGGCGGGGACGACCCCCAGCTCGGCCAGGAAGGCGTGGTAGTCGCCCATCAGGTGCCGCGAGGTGTCCATGCCGAGGACGCCCAGCTCGGCGCTGAGCCGTTCCGCGTCGGTCAGGTCGGGCAGTCCGACGGAGGCGGTGGACCGGCCGCCCTCCAGCGGGAGCTGGGGGCCGCGCAGCCCGGCGGCCCGCTGCGCGCCGTGCAGTTCGGCCAGGTGCAGCAGCAGGTCGCGCCGGTTGGCGCCGAAGGCGTCCAACGCCCCGACCTGGGCGAGCCGTTCGGCCACCGGGCGGCCCGGCCGGGCGCGGTCCCAGAAGTCGCGCAGGGAGGCGTAGGGCCGGCCGGACTCGATCCGGGCCGTCTCGGCCTCGCTGATGCCGTGCACGTCGGACAGGCCCAGCCGCAGCCCCCACACCTCCTCCGGACCGGACACCAGTTCGATGCGATGGTCGGCCGCCGACCGGTTCACGTCCAGCGGCAGCACCGGCACGCCCCGCCGCCGCGCGTCGGCCAGCAGCAGCCGCTTGGGGTACATGCCCGGATCGTGGGTCAGCAGCCCGGCATAGAAGGCCGCCGGGTGGTGCGCCTTGAGCCACGCCGACTGGTAGGTGGGCACCGCGAAGGCCACCGCGTGCGCCTTGCAGAAGCCGTAGCTGCCGAAGGCCGCGACGATCTCCCAGGTCCGGCCGATCACCTCCGCCGGATAGCCGCGCTCGGCCGCCTTCGCCGCGAACCAGACCCTGATCCGCGCCTGCGAGCCGGGGTCGGACAGCCCGCGCCGCACCCGGTCGGCCTCGTCCCGGCCGCAGCCGGTCATGACGTGCACGATCTCGATGATCTGCTCGTGGAAGACCACCACCCCGTACGTCTCGCGCAGCGCGTCGGCCAGGTCCGGGTGCGGGAAGCGGACCGGGGCCCGGCCGTGCCGGGCCTCGATGAAGGGCCGCACCATGTCGGCGGCCACCGGCCCCGGCCGGAAGAGGGAGATGTCGACCACCAGGTCGTGGAAAGTGGCCGGCTGGAGCCGGCCCACCAGGTCCCGCTGGCCCGGCGACTCGATCTGGAAGCAGCCCAGCGTCTCGGCCGAGCGGATCAGTTCGTACGTGGGCCCGTCGCCCGGCGGCACCTGCGCCGGGTCGTCCAGGTCGAGCACGCGGCCCGTACCGCGCCGGACCTCCGCGACCGCGTGCGCCATCGCGGACTGCATCCGTACTCCCAGCACGTCCAGTTTGAGCAGCCCCAGGTCCTCCACGTCCTCCTTGTCGAACTGCGACATGGGGAAGCCCTCGCCGCTGGTGGGCACCACGGGCGTACGGGCGAGCAGCGAGGCGTCGGAGAGCAGCACCCCGCACGGATGCATGGCGACCCCGCGCGGCAGCGCGTCCAGCGATTCGACCAGCTCCCACAGCCGCCCGTGCGACTCCTCGCGTACGCCGCGCAGCTCGGGCAGCTCCGCCAGCGCGGTGCGGGCGTCGCGGGCCCGGATGTGCGGGAACGCCTTGGCGAGCCGGTCGACGGCGGCCGGGTCCATGGACAGGGCGGCGCCCACGTCCCGGATGGCGTGCCGGACCCGGTAGGTCTCGGGCATGGAGACGGTGGCGACGCGCTCGACGCCGAACCGTTCGATGATCCGCCGGTAGACCTCCAGCCGGCGGGCGGACTCCACGTCGATGTCGATGTCGGGCAGGACGCGCCGCCGCTTGGACAGGAAGCGCTCCATGAGCAGGCCGTTCTCGACGGGGTCGGCGTGCGCGATCCCGATCAGGTGGTTGACGAGGGAGCCGGCGCCGGAGCCGCGGGCGGCCACCCGGATGCCCATCTCCCGGACGTCGTCCACGACCTGGGCGACCGTCAGGAAGTAGCTGGCGAAACCGTGGTACGCGATGATGTCGAGCTCCCGGTGCATCCGCTCCCAGTAGCCGCGGTCGCCCGCGTAGCCGCGCAGCACCATGCCCGCGGAGGCGCGGGAGGCGAGGACCCGCTGGGCGCTGCGGCGGTCGGCGCCGACGAGCCGGGCCTCGGGGAAGTGGACGGAGCCCATACCGAGGTCGTCCTCGGGGTCGACGGAGCACGCCTCGGCGGTACGCCGGGTCTCCGCGAGCAGCCGCCGGGCGTCGGCGGGCCGCAGCCCGGCGGCGCGGGTGATCAGATCGGCGGCCTCGGCCATGGCGGCGGGTGCCTTGAGCCAGCGCTCGCCGCTGTCGAGCGGGTACGCGCGGCTCCGGGGGTCGAGGGGGACCAGGCGGCGGGCCGCGTCGAGGATGTCGGCGACCGGGCCCTGGCCGGGGTCGGCGTAGCGGACGGCGTTGGTGAGCACGGCCCGGACGCCCTGCTCGGCGGCGAAGCCGACGGTACGGGCGGCCAGCCGCAGCGAGCCGGGTCCGGTCCCGGCGCGGCCGTGGTGGACGGCCTCCAGGCGCACCGCGTCGCCGTAGACCTCCCGCCAGGGCGCCAGCAGCCGGGCGGCGCGGTCGGGGCGGCCCGCGGCGAGGGCGCGGCCCACCTCGGAGCCGGGGCCGAGGAGCACGAGGACGCCCTCCCCGTCCAGGGCCTCCCAGGGGACGAGCGGGACCTCGGGCCCGCCCGCGTGGGCGGCGGTGACCAGCCGGCACAGCCCGGCCCAGCCCGCGGCCCCGTCCCGGGCGAGGAACACGGCCCGCGCGGCGGACTCGTCGAGGAAGGCGCCGCCCTTGACGGGGGTGCGGCGGCGGTACGGAGCCTGGGCGGGGGCGTCGGGGGCCGTACGGCCGGCGCGCGGGCGGGTGGCATTCGCCCGGCCGGCGGCCGGGCCCGCGGCGGGGTTCGTCGGGCCCCCCGGCCCGGCGCGGCCCGCCGCGGGTGCACCGGGGGCGGCCGCGGGTGTTCCGGGCGTACCGGAGGCGGGTGTCCCGGGGGCGGCCGCGACGGCCAGGTCCACGCCGAACAGGGGCCGGATCCCCGCCCCGGCCGCCGCCTTGGCGAACCGGACCGCGCCCGCGAGGGTGTCGCGGTCGGTCAGCGCGAGGGCGTCCATGCCCCGTTCGGCGGCACGCTCCGCCAGCCGTTCCGGGTGCGAGCCCCCGTAGCGCACGGAGAACCCCGAAACGGTGTGCAGATGCGTAAAACCGGGCACCCGCGGCCTCCTGCCTCGCTCGTAGCACCACTCCTTCGACCACCCCCGCTTCCACCATAGAGCAATTCGAATACACGTGCGAAACACTTGTTCGATCACTCGGGCGGAGCCGGGGGTCATCCATTCGGCCCGCCCCTGCTGCGGCCCGCCTCCCCTCCCCCGAGCGTGTGGAACATGACCCAGAGCACCGACCCGAGCCCGCCCGCAGGCTTCCTCGCCGAGGTCAAGGACGCCGTGACCACCCGGGCGGCGCTGCTCGTCCTGGGGGTGCTGGTCCTCCAGCTCGCCTTCGTCACCTCGTACATCGGGGCCTTCCACCAGCCGAAACCCCACGAGATCCCGATCGCCGTGGCCGCGCCCGCCGCGCAGGTGGCCGAGCGGTCCGCGCAGCAGCTCGGCACCCTGCCGGGGGATCCGCTCGACCCGCGGGTGGTGGCGGACGGGGCCGCCGCGCGGGCCCAGGTGGAGAACCGGGAGGTGGACGGCGCCCTGATCATCGACCCGGGCGGCCGGACCGACCGGCTGCTGGTCGCCTCCGGCGCGGGGGCCTCGCTGTCCCAGGCGCTGGAGGAGGTCGTGGGGCGGGCCGAACAGGCCCAGGGGCGGAGCGTGCGGGTCACCGACGTGGCCCCGGCCGCCAAGGGCGACAGCCGGGGCCTGAGCTCCTTCTACCTGGTCATCGGCTGGTGCGTGGGCGGCTACCTGTGCGCGGCGATCCTTGCGATCAGCGCCGGCGCGCGGCCGGCGAACGGGGCCCGCGCGGTGATCCGGCTCGGCGCGCTGCTCGTCTACTCCCTGGCGGCGGGGCTGCTCGGGGCGGTCGTCGCCGGGCCGGTCCTGGGGGCGCTGCCGGGCAGCGTGTGGGGGCTGTGGGGGCTCGGCACGCTGGTGGTCTTCGCGGTCGGCGCGACCACGCTGGCCTTCCAGGGGCTGGCGGGGGTGGTGGGCATCGGGCTGGCGATCCTGGTGATCGTGGTCCTGGGCAACCCGAGCGCGGGCGGCGCGTACCCCTACCCGCTGCTCCCGCCGTTCTGGAGCACGATCGGCCCGGCCCTGCCGCCGGGCGCGGGCACGTACGCCGCCCGCTCGATCACCTACTTCGCGGGCAACGGCGCCACGGGCCCCCTCCTGGTCCTCTCGGCCTGGGCCGTAGCCGGCGCCGCCATCACCCTGGCCTCAGCCGTATCCCGCCGGGGCCGCCCGGGCCCCCCGGTAGGCAGCGGCCTCCCTCCCACTACGACCTAGCGACCTGCGGGCTCCGCTGCGCGGGGCGCTCCCGGGGCGGGCGGGATCCGGCCCCCGGGGCCGGACCGTTCCGCTGCGCGGGGCCGCTCCCGGGGCGGGATCTGGTCGTGGCGCGGGCAGTGCCTGCCCTGGGGCGCGAGCGGTTCCGGCCCCGATGCGGGGCGTTCCGGCGGCGGGGCTAGCAGTGAGCAGAACCTGCTCACGACGGGGGGGCCGCTGCGCGGGACTTCCCGGCGCCGGGCGGGGCCCGGTCCCGGTCCCGGTGCGGGGTTGCTTCGCCTGCTGGGCGGGATTGATCACCCTGGCGGGCGGTTCGCGGTGCCGGGGTGGGGTATCTCCTCGGCTCGCGCGTGCGGCGGTGTTCGTCCCGTACGGGGTGGTTGCGCGCTCGTCCTGCGGGGACACCCCACCCCGTCCCCGCTGCGTACAGTACGAGCCCGATCCCCGAACAGCCCCAACCACCCCGGCTCCTCCCACCTGTACGGGCCGATCCCGCCACCACCACCCCCAGCCCCACCGCCCCCGTACGGCCGAAGCCACGAAAGACCCTCCCCGGCCGGACCTACCCGTACGGGCACGGTTCCGCGTGCCACACCCCGTACGGGCCGATGCCGAGAGCGACACTGCCCGGCCCGGCCCCACCCGTACGGCATCCGCCACACCGCCCCAATGACGGCGTACTGGATCCGGCTCGGCCCTACTCGTACGGGCATGGGTCCCGTACGGATCGGGTCCCGGTGATGAGGCGTTCCCGTGCGGGGACAAGGCCGCGCGGTCGGAGCCGGGGCAGTGGGGTGGGGACACGCAGGAGGGTCCCCGCAGGACGAGCGCGCAACCACCCCGCGCAGGACGACCATGCCCGCACGCGCGAGCCGAGGAGACCTTCCGGAGGGGCACCGCCCCACCCCTGCGCGGGCCAGCCGCACCAAGACACCCCGCACCCCGGGACACCGCACCGCACCGCCCCGCGCAGCGGGATACCGCAGGGCACATGATCAGGGGGTGATCAGCACCCTCGCCGTGGAGAACTACCGCTCCCTTCGTCGCCTCGTCCTGCCCCTCGGCCGGCTCACCGTCGTCACCGGCGCGAACGGCACCGGCAAGTCCAGCCTCTACCGCTCCCTCCGCCTCCTCGCCGACTCCGCCCGCGGCGGCGCCGTGGCCGCGCTCGCGCGGGAGGGTGGGCTGCCGTCCACGCTGTGGGCCGGCCCGGACACCCTCTCCCGCGCCGTGCGCGAAGGGCACCAGCCCCTCCAGGGCACCGTCCGCACCGAACCCGTCAGCCTCCGCCTCGGCTTCTCGGGCGACGAGTTCGGCTACGCCGTCGACTTCGGCCACCCCGTCCCCGTCGCCCGGTCCCTGTTCTCCCTCGACCCCGAGATCAAGCGCGAGTGCACCTGGGCCGGCCCCGTGCTCCGCCCCGCCGCCGTCCTCTCCGACCGCTCGGGCCCGGCCGTCCGGACCCGCACCGCGGACGGCGGCTGGCACCGTACGCAGAACGCCCTGCGCCCGTACGACTCCATGCTCAGCGAGCTCGCCGACCCCCAGCTCGCCCCCGACCTGCTGGCCCTGCGCGAGCGGATCCGGTCCTGGCGGTTCTACGACCACCTCCGCACGGACGCCGCCGCGCCGGCCCGGATCCCGCGCGTGGGGACCCGTACCCCCGTGCTGGCCGCCGACGGCTCCGATCTGCCCGCCGCGCTCCAGACGATCCGCGAGACCGGTGACGCCGCCGCGCTCGACGCCGCCGTGGACGCCGCCTTCCCCGGCACCCGGGTGTCCGTCACCGACCGGGACGGCCGCTTCGGCCTGGAGCTCCACCAGCACGGCCTGCTGCGCCCGCTGGACGCGGCCGAGCTGTCCGACGGGACCCTGCGCTACCTGCTGTGGGTGGCGGCCCTCCTCACCCCGCGCCCGCCGGCGCTGATGGTCCTCAACGAGCCGGAGACCAGCCTCCACCCGGACCTGCTGGAGCCGCTGGCGGACCTGGTCCTGACGGCCGCCCGGGACACCCAGACCGTGGTCGTCACCCACGCGGCGCCGCTGGCCGAGGCCCTGGCGGAGGGGACGCGGCGGCACCGGGTGGACCTGCGGACGGTGGAGCTGGTGAAGGAGTTCGGGCGTACGGAGGTCGCCGGCCGCGAGGGGCCGCTCGACGAGCCGCTCTGGTACTGGCCCAAGCGGTGACCCGGTGGCGAACAGCCGCGCACGCCCCCCGCCGGCCGATTCCCCCGGAGTGCGCCCTACCGCACTCCTCCCCCAGCGAGCACAATCGCCGTGACGACCCGCACCGAATGTGAGGGAGGGAGCGCGTGCGCCATCAGGTGCGCACCGCCGACGGGCGCGCTCTGACCGTGGAGCGCTGGGGGGACCCGGACGGCAAGCCCGTCTTCCTCCTGCACGGCATGCCCGGCAGCCGCCTGGGCCCGGCCCCCCGGGGCATGGTCCTCTACCAGCGGCGCGTACAGCTCATCGCCTACGACAGACCCGGCTACGGCGGCTCCGACCGTCACCCGGGCCGCACCGTCGCCGACGTGGCCCATGACGTGGCCGCCGTCGCCGACGCCTTCGGGCTGCGCACCTTCGCCGTGGCCGGCCGCTCGGGCGGCGCCGCCGGCGCGCTGGCCTGCGCCGCCCTGCTCCCGGACCGGGTGACCCGGACGGCGGCGATGGTCGGGCTGGCGCCGCGGGACGCGGAGGACCTGGACTGGTTCGCGGGGATGGCCGCCTCGAACGTGAAGGAGTACACCACCGCCTCCACCGACCCCGAGGAGCTGGCGGCGCGGCTGATCCCGCGCGCCGACGGCATCCGCCGCGACCCCGGCCGGCTGCTGGACGAACTGCGCCAGGAACTGACCGCCAACGACCGCATGATCGTCTCCGATGCCGGCCTGCGGTCGATG
This sequence comes from Streptomyces sp. NPDC047014, assembly GCF_040644195.1. NCBI lineage: Bacteria > Bacillati > Actinomycetota > Actinomycetes > Kitasatosporales > Streptomycetaceae > Streptomyces > Streptomyces sp. NPDC047014. The sequence continues at coordinate 44,096 of NZ_JBEYVX010000041.1, forward strand.
CTGCTGCGCAACTACCGCGAGGGGCTGCGCCATTCGGCGTACGGCTGGATCGACGACGTCCTCGCCTTCAGCCGCCCCTGGGGCTTCGACCCGGCGGACATCCGCTGCCCGGTGCTGATCTGGCACGGGGAGCTCGACGTGTTCTCCCCGGTGGGCCACTCCCGCTGGCTGGCCCGGCGTATCCCGGGCGCCACCGCCACCATCGACCCGGCCGCGGCCCACTTCGCGGCCCTGCGCGCCCTCCCGGACGTCCTGACCTGGCTCCTCCGCAACCTCCCCACCCCCGACCTCACCGCCCGGCAACCGGCCTGACCCCGCTCGACCACCGCTCAGCGGCGCCCCCCACCACGCCGGGGCCGCCCGCCGGGGCCGAGAAGGACCTCGGCCAGGGCGTCGGCATCGGCCCCGTCCCCAACCGGACCATTCCGGTACGGCGCCAAGGGACCTTGGCACGGCCGCCGTTGGCCGGGATGTCCGGCACCTTGTCTGCGCAGCGCCGGAGTTGGGACCGGGCACCCGCGCCCCCGCCGCCCCACGGCCACCACAGGCCCCGTCCCGCGGGACTCCCGGCCGCCCCCGCCACAGCCACCCCGGCCGAGCCGCCCCCGCCCGCATCGTCCGAGGTCAGCGGCGTGCGGCAGGCTGTGCCGGTGAAAAGGATCTTGATATGCGGCAAACGGAGGAATCGCCGTTACCCATAAAGCCGTCGTCCATTCCTTAGAACGGTTGACCAGGCGTCATGTCTACGGTTGCCAAGCGGGTGCGGCCGAGTAAAGTCCCTGCTTGACAGCAGCGTGTCGCCGTTGTCATTCCCCCGCCCATTTCCACATGGCTTCCCCGAGGACGGTGTCGTGAACACTTCCGCAACCCCCCCGACCAGCACGGCCAAGGCCCGCCGGATCCCGCTCACCAAGATCGACGTCCAGACCGCCGCCGCGGCCACGACGCTCGGCCGGATGATGCCGGCCGAATCCGTCCGGCCCGTCCAGGCGCCCATCTTCAACTCCGCTCTCTGACACCGGAGCAGGAGCCCTAGACTGGCGGAATGACCGGCCTGATCGCATTTCGCGAGATCGTCCTGAAAGTTCACAGCAGATGCGATCTTGCTTGTGATCACTGCTACGTCTACGAACACGCAGATCAGAGCTGGCGGGCCCGGCCGAAAGTGATCTCCCCCGAGGTTATTTCACGAACCGCGTCGCGACTCGCCGAACATGCCCGTGACCATGCACTCCCCTCCGTCACGGTGATTCTCCATGGAGGGGAACCCCTGTTGGCGGGCACGGCACGGCTCCGTCTCGTGTGCGAGGAGTTCCACCGGGCGCTGTCCGGCGTGGCCGACCTCGATCTGCGGATCCACACGAACGGCCTCCAGCTCGGCAGCCGGTTCCTCGACCTCTTCGCCGAGTTCGGCGTGCGCGTCGGCGTCTCCCTCGACGGGGACCGCGCCGCCAACGACCGCCACCGCCGCTTCGCGGACGGCCGTACCAGCCACCCCCTCGTCCTGGCCGCCGTCGAGCGCCTGCGCTCCGCGCCCTACCGCCACCTCTACCAGGGTCTGCTCTGCACCGTGGACGTGGCGAACGACCCCGTGGCCGTCCTGGACGCGCTCGTCGCGCTGGAGCCGCCGCGAGTGGATTTCCTCCTCCCGCACGCCACGTGGGAGACTCCCCCGCCCCGCCCCGACGGCGCCCCCGACGCGTACGCGCGCTGGCTCCTGCGGGTCTTCGACCACTGGGAGCGCCTGGGCCGCCCGGTGCCCGTACGGCTCTTCGACTCCCTGCGGTCCACCCTGGCCGGCGGCCCCAGCCTCACCGAGTCCCTGGGCCTGGCCCCCACGGACCTCGTCGTCGTGGAGACGGACGGGACGCTGGAGCAGGTGGACTCGCTCAAGAGCGCCTTCGAGGGGGCCGCGGCCACCGGTTTCAACGTCTTCGACCACGCCCTCGACGAGGTCGCCGCCCATCCCGGGGTCCGCGTCCGCCAGCTCGGTCTGGCCGGGGTCAGCGGCTCGTGCCGCGCCTGCCCCGTCGTACGTTCGTGCGGCGGCGGGCTCTACACCCACCGCTACCGGGACACCGGCGCGGGCGGCACCGCCGACTTCGACCACCCCTCCGTCTACTGCACCGACCTGCGCGAACTCGTCGACGGGGTGGAGGGCCGCACGGCGCACCGCGAGACGGCCCCCGAGCTGTCCGACCCGGCCGAACTCGCCCGCTCCCAGGAGGAGCTGACCCGTTTCCTGCTGGCCCGGCTCCACACCGACCTGGCCGGGGACCCCGGCTGGGCACGGGCCTGGGACCTGGTGGCCGCGGTGGAGGAGGCCGGGGAGGCGGGCCTGGACGCGCTGGACGCCGTACTGGACCACCCCTTCACCCGGACCTGGGTCCTGGCGGCCCTGGACGCCGCGCGGGAGGGCCGCCAGGACGCCCCGGCGGCGGCGCGCAGGCTGACCGCGCTGGCCGCCGCGGCGGTGCTGCGCGGCGGGCTGGACCTGCCGGCCGAGGTGGCCTACCGGGACGGCGAGGTGTACCTGCCGACGCTGGGGCTGCTGCGCCTCGGGGAGCCCGGCACCCGGGGCACGGCCTCGCTGCGGGTCACGGGCGAGGGGTACGCGGTACGGGACGGCCGCGCCGAGCACCGCTTCGGCCCGGCGGCCGGGGACGCCCGCTGGCAGCCCGTACGCACCTGGTCCCCCGGCCCGGAGGCGGCCCCGGTGGCCCTGGAGGACCTGGACCCGTACCGCAACTGCTTCGCGCGCCCGCCCCGGCTCCGGCTCGGCGCGGGCGAGGCCGAGGAGTGGCGCGGCCGGCTGGACCGGGCCTGGGCGCTGCTGCACCGGGCGGTGCCCGGCTTCGCGCGGGCGGCGGCCGAGGGGCTGACCACGCTGACCCCGCTGGCGGGCGGCCCGCAGGCCGTCGGCTGGGGCGAGGCCGGGCGGCACGGGCCGGGGGCGCTGGGCGTGCCGTATGCGGCCGGGGTGCGGGAGACCGCGCTCGCGCTGCTGACGGGCCGGCGGCGGGCCCGGCTGCGCGCGCTGACGGAGGTGGCCGACCTGTACGCGCTGGACGGGGAGTGGAGCCACGCCTCGCCGTGGCGGGAGCGCCCGGTGCCGGTGTCGCGGCTGCTGGCGGATGTGCACGAGCGGGTGGCGGTGGAGGCGTACCGGCGGGCGACGGCGGGCTCCGAGCCGGGCGCGGCGGACCGGATCCACGAGGCCCTGGACCGGCTGGCGACGGCGGCCGAGCTGACGGTGACGGGCAAGCGCCTGGTGGCGGAGCTGCGCTACGAGCTCAAGGCGGTCGACGCGTGAGCGGCGCCGCGCCCCCGCCGGGTCCGGGCCGGGGTGGCCGGTCCGCCGGCGCGGCCCGCCTGGCGGTGCAGCTGCGGGTGCTCGGGGTGCGCCCCGGGGCGCGGCTGCTGGCGCACGCCTCGCTGAGCGGTACGGGGCTGCGCGCGGAGCTGCTGCGCGACGCGCTGACCGGGGTGCTGGGGCCGCGCGGCACGCTGGTGGTGCCGGCGTTCACCCCGGAGAACTCCCGTACCTCCTCGGCGCACCTGAGCCGGATCGAGGGGCTGGACGAGGCGGGGGTGCGGGCCTTCCGCGAGGCGATGCCCGCCTTCGACCCGGCGCGTACGCCGAGCCAGGGCATGGGCGCGCTGGCGGAGGCGGTGCGGACGGCTCCGGGGGCGGCGCGCAGTGCCCATCCGCAGACCTCCTTCGCGGCGCTCGGGGCGGACGCGGAACGCCTTTGTGCCGGTCACCGGCTCGAAAGCCATCTGGGTGAGGAGACACCGCTGGGAAAGCTGTGCTGGGAGGGCGGGCAGGTGCTGATGATCAATGTGGGGTTTTCGGTCTGCACCGCTTTCCATCTCGCGGAGTATCGAATTCCGAAGCCCCCCTTGCGCATGTACGAGTGTGTGGTGAAGGTGAATCTTCCGGAGGGCCGCTCGGGGCCCGGGCGGGAGGGGGAGTGGACGGCGTACGAGGATGTCGCGCTGGATGACGGCGATTTCCCGGAGATCGGCAGAGCGTTCCCGGATTCCCGGGTGCGCAGGGGGCGGGTCGGGGGGGCTTCGGCCATGCTGTTCTCCCTCCCTGACGCGGTCGATCACGCCCTTGACTGGATGACCGAAAACCGATGCTGATTGACTGAACGATGAGGGGATGTGGCGAAGCAGCTCCGGAATGATGTTTCTTCGCTTCGCATCTTCGGGACGGGGGGCGTGTGCCCGCATCAGTGCAGCCGTATTTCTTTCTCAGCTACGCGCATACACCGAGATTCGGGGCCGGGGGGCCCGACCCCGACATGTGGGTCGAGCGCCTGTACCGCGATCTGTGCAGCCATGTCATGGCGCTGACGGATCTGCCCGCGGGGGCCGAAGCGGGTTTCATGGACCGGGAGATACGCAGCGGCGAGGGCTGGTCGGAACGGCTCGGTGCGGCGCTCGCCACCTGCCGGGTCTTCGTCCCGCTGTTCTCGCCGCGGTATTTCGCCAGTGAGATGTGCGGGAAGGAGTGGTTCGCCTTCGCCCAGCGCGCGATCCACCAGGGCGCGGTGAGCAACCGGCCCGCCGAGGCGATCGTGCCCGCTTTATGGGTGCCGGTGCCGCCGTCGCAACTCCCCGGTCCCGCGGAGCGGTTGCAGTTCAACCACAACACCTTCGGCGAGCGCTACGTCACCGACGGGCTGTACGGCCTCATCAAACTCCGGGGGTACGCCGAGCAGTACGAGCGGGCGGTGTACGAGCTGGCCAAGCGCATCGTGCGGGTGGCCGAGACCGTCCGGCTGACCCCGGTCCGCCCGGTGGACTACCGCGTGGTGCCGAGCGCCTTCGGGCCCGCCGGGAACCACACCGGCGGCCCCGCCCGCAGTCTGCACGTGACGGTGGCCGCCGCCTCCCGCCACGACCTGCCCGACGGGCGCAGCCCCGAGTACTACGGGGACAGCGCCCTGGAGTGGAATCCGTACCATCCGGTGTCCCAGCGGCCGGTGGCCTATGTCGCGGAGGAGCTGGTCAAGAACCTCAACTACCAGACGAGCATGGGCTCCTTCGACGACGAGGCCGGCCATTTCGACAGCAAGCAGCCGCCGACCCGCCCGGAGATCCTGATCGTCGACCGCTGGGCGGTGGAGGACCCGGACCGCCGCCAGCGCCTGGCCGCCTTCGACCAGGAGTCCCGCCCGTGGATCAACGTGGTCGTGCCGTGGAACCGGTACGACCACCAGAGCCGGGCCAAGGAGAACGAGCTGGCGCGGCGGCTGGAGGAGACCCTGCCGGTCAAGATGAGCCAGGGCCGGGCGGCGTGCCGGGCCGCCGCCAACGGCGTGGCGAACATGGAGACCCTGGGCCAGATCCTGCCGCAGGTGGTCGAGGCGGCCGCCCAGCAGTACCTCAGACACGCCCAGGTCTACCTGCCGGCGGGCACCCAGTCCGAGCGCCCGAGACTGCTCGGGCCGATGGGGATGGACGGGCCTCCCGTACCGCCTCCGGCCCCCTTCCCGCCCGATACGTACGGCGGCCACAACGACGGCAACGACAGCAACGACACCGACCGGGGGGACGCCGAATGACAGCGAGTCGTGACAGCCGCGACACCCGTGACGGACGCATCGTCACCTTCTACTCGTACAAGGGCGGCACGGGCCGCACGATGGCGCTCGCCAACACCGCCTGGATCCTGGCGGCCAACGGCAAGCGGGTGCTCGCCGTGGACTGGGACCTGGAGGCCCCCGGCCTGCACCGCTTCTTCCACCCCTTCCTGGACCCGTCCACGCTGGGGGCCACCACCGGGGTCATCGACCTCATCAGCGAGTACGCCTGGGCCGCCACCAGTCCGGTGCAGCGGGCCGACGACTGGCACAAGGACTACGCGCGGATCGAGCCGCACGCCGTCTCCCTCACCCCGGAGACCCTGGGCTGGGAGTTCCCGGACGGCGGCACCCTGGACTTCGTCTCCGCCGGCCGGCAGAACCGCGAGTACTCGGCGACGGTCTCCACCTTCGACTGGGACAACTTCTACGACCGGCTGGGCGGCGGCCTGTTCTTCGACGCCTTACGCGCCGACATGAAGCGGAACTACGACTACGTCCTGATCGACAGCCGCACCGGCCTGTCCGACATCGCGGACATCTGCACGGTGCACCTCCCGGACGTCCTCGTCGACTGCTTCACCCTGTCCGACCAGTCCATCGACGGGGCCGCCTCGGTGGCCCGGCAGATCGACGAGCGCTTCAACGACCGCGGCATCAAGATCTTCCCGGTCCCGATGCGCATCGACGAGGGAGAGAAGGAGAAGGCCGACGCGGGCCGAGCGCTGGCCCGCCTCAAGTTCGACCGCTTCCCCGGCGGGCTGGTCGGGGACGAGCTGACCTCGTACTGGGGCGCGGTGGAGATCCCGTACCGGCCCTACTACGCCTACGAGGAGACGCTGGCCACCTTCGGGGACGAGGCCGGGCTGACCAACTCGCTGCTCTCCGCGTTCGAACGGCTCACCGCCGTGGTCACCGAGGGCGCGATCACCTCCATGCCGGCCATCGGCGAGGAGGTCCGGCTGCGCATCCGGGACGCCTTCACCCGGCGCCGTCCGGCGCTGCCCGCCGACCTCTTCCTGTCGTATGTCGCCGAGAACCGGATGTGGGCGGACTGGATAGAGTCCGTGCTCACCCGGGCCGGTTTCCGGGTGGTCCCCAAGGACGTCTCCGCCGAGCATCCCGCGGCCACCGGCACGAACGCGGGCGGCGACACCCTGGGCGGGGCGGGCATCAGCGTGGACACCGCCGCCCGGACGGTGGTGCTCCTGTCCACCGCGTACCTCAAGTCCGCGCGGGCCGTGGACGTGTGGGAGCGGGCCGCCGCGGAGGACCCGACCGGGGGCCGGCGCCATCTGGTGCCGCTGCGGGTGGGCGACGTACGGCTGTCCACCCCCTACATCGACCGTAATCCGGTGGACCTGTTCCGGCTGGACGAGGTGCACGCCACCGCCGCGCTGCTGCGCGCGGTGGAGCGGCCGATGGCGCTGCCCGACAGCGTGGCCAGCGCCTCGCAGCCCGGGCCGCGCTTCCCGGGGACGGTGCCGAAGATCTGGAACGCGCCGCCGCGGAACCCGGGGTTCACCGGGCGCAGCATCGTGCTGGAGCGGATGCGCGACCAGCTCGGCGGCGGCATGGCCGTCGTGCTGCCGCAGCCGCAGACGCTGTTCGGCCTCGGCGGTGTCGGCAAGACCCAGGTGGCCCTGGAGTACGTGCACCGGTTCATGGCCGACTACGACCTGGTGTGGTGGATCTCCTCGGAGCAGACCGACGACGTGGTCGCGGCCCTCGCGGAGCTGGCCGTACGGCTGGGGGCGCAGACCGGCGAGGACATGGCGGCCGCCTCCCAGGAGGCGATCGACCTGCTGCGGCGCGGGGTGCCCTCCTCGCGCTGGCTGCTGGTCTTCGACAACGCCGACGATCCGGAGACCCTCAAGCGGTTCTTCCCGCCGGGCGGTCCGGGCCATGTGCTGGTGACCTCCCGCAACCAGTCCTGGTCGCAGTACGGTGACGCGCTGCCGGTGGACGTGTTCCTGCGCGAGGAGTCCATCGAGCACCTCCAGCGCCGGGCCCCGGGGCTCAGCAAGGAGGACGCCGAGCAGGTGGCGGTGGCGGTGGGCGACCTGCCGCTGGCCGTGGAGCAGGCGGGTGCCTGGATCGCGGAGACGGCGACGCCGGTGTCCGCGTACATCGAGCAGCTGGCGCAGCAGGCGGCGCGGGTGCTGGCGCTGAACCAGCCGCCGGGCTACCCGGAGCCGGTGGCGGCGACGTGGAACATCTCCATCGAGCGCCTGCAGTCCCGCTCCCCCGCGGCGGTCCGGCTGCTCCAGCTGTGCGCGTTCCTGGCGCCCGAGCCGATCTCCGCGAACCTGCTGTACAGCAAGGAGATGATCGACGCCCTCAAGCCGTACGACTCCTCCCTCCAGGAGAAGCTGGTGCTGGGCCGGGTGATCCGGGAGATCGGCCGCTTCGCGCTGGCCAAGGTGGACCAAGTCAGCAACAGCATCCAGGTGCACCGGCTGGTGCAGGCGGTGATCCGGGCGCAGCTGAGCGAGGAGGAGCAGCGGGAGGCGCGGCACGCCGTCCACCGGATCCTGGCCGGGGCCCGGCCGGATGACGACGAGCCGATCGACAATCCGGAGACCTGGCCGCGGTTCAACACCATCTGGTCGCACCTGGCCCCTTCGGAGGCGCGGTTCTGCAAGGAGCCGGAGACCCGCCGGCTGCTGATCGACCGGGTGCGCTACCTGTGGAAGCGCGGTGACTTCAAGGCCGCCTACCAGCTGGGCGAGGAGCTGCGCGACGCCTGGAAGGAGATGCTGGGCAACAACGACCTCCAGTACCTGTACCTGCGTTTCCACCTGTCGAACATCCTGCGTTCGCAGGGGCGGTTCGTGGAGGCGAAGGAGCTGGACGAGGTCACGCTGGAGCGGCAGAAGGCGGTGCTGGGCCCCTCGCACCCGCACACCTACATGACCATGAGCGGTCTGGCCAACACCCTGGGCGCGCTGGGTGACTACGGGCAGGCGATGGAGCTGGCGACGGAGGCGCACGAGGGGTTCAGCCAGATCTTCCACGAGGCGCACCCGCGCACGCTGGCAGCGGCGAACAACCTGGCGCTGAACCTGCGGCTGGTGGGGCAGTACACCAGAGCCCGCGAGATCGACCAGGAGGTGCACGACCTGCGCACGGAGGTGCTGGGCCCGGAGCACCCGTACACGCTGTCCTCGGCGCAGAACCTGGCCCGGGACCTGCGCGAGGTGGGCCGCTACGAGGACTCGGTGCAGCTGCTGAGCCGGACGTACGAGGTCTACAAGCGGACGCTGGGGCGGGCCTTCCCGGGCACCCTGGCGGCGGCGAAGAACCTGGCGGTGTCGCTGCGCCGGGCGGGCCAGCTGGAGGACGCGCTGCGGCTGACGACGGCCACCCGGGCCCGCTACCGGGCCAAGTACACCTCGGTCAACCCGGACCTGCTGTCCTGCGAGCTGAACCTGGCCTCGGACCTGTTCGCGACCGGTGATCCGGGCGGGGCGCGGGATCTGGCGCAGGAGGTGGTGGACGAGTACATGAAGGTGCCGGGCGAGCGGCATCCGTACACCCTGGCGGCGGTGAACAACCTGGCGGTCTTCCACTGGGGCACGGGCTCGGCGGAGACGGCCGAGGCGATGCTGCGGCAGACGATACGGCTGATGCGGGACGTGCTGGGCGACAACCATCCGCACACGGTGTTCGCGCACCTCAACCTGGCCAACGCGCGGGCCGACCTGGGCGATCCCGAGGGGGCGCTGGAGCTGGAGCGGCTGTCGGTGCTGCGGCTGCGCGAGGCGCTCGGGGCGCACCATCCCGAGACGCTGGCGAGCAGTTCCAACATGGCGATCAGCCTGGACTCGATGGGCCGCAAGGAGGAGGCCGCCCGGCTGCGCGCGGAGGCGGTGTCCGAGCTGTCCCGGCTGCTCGGCGAGGACCACAGTCTGACCCGCTACGCCCGGGACGAGCGGCGGGTCCACCGGGACCTGGAGCCACTGGCCGTGTGATCCGACGGGGGACGGCGGGGGCCGCGGGCCCCCGCCGCCCGCCACCCGACCTCAGGGGGGCGCTGTGACCGACAGCATGACCTTTCGAAACGAGGACCTGCCGGCCCTCTTCCACCACACGGACCGGGCGGCGGTCTCGCGGCAGCGGGAGTCCACCCAGGCGACCCGGGCGCAGTTGCTGCTGCTGGTCGTGGCGGCGGGCGCGGCGGCGCTGCCGCCGGGGCCGAAGCTGGGCCCGCTGCGGTTCTTCGGGCTGCTGAGCGTGCTCGCGTACGCGGGGGTGCTGGCGGTCGGCGTACGGGCGACCCGGCGCCGGGCCCGGCCGCAGTGGCAGCTGAACCGCAGCGCCGCCGAGTTCATCAAGTCCCTGGCCTGGCGGTACGCCGTCCACGGCGCGCCGTTCGGCAGCGAGGCGGGCGCGGTGGAGGAGGCGTACCGGACGCGGCTGGAGGCCGGGCTGGGCGAGCTGCGGAAGATGGGCTGGGAGGATCCGCGGGGCACCGGGACGGTACCGGAGGGCGCGGAGATCACCGGGGCGATGCGGCGGCTGCGCGGCAAGGACTACCACGTGCGCAGGGAGACGTACGTCCGGGACCGGCTGATCGAGCAGCGCAACTGGTACCGGCGGCGGACGGAGGTCTCGCGGCGGGCCACGCACCTGTGGTCGTGGACGATCGTCCTGCTGACCTGCCTGGCCCTGCTGTTCTCGCTGCTCGGGGCGCTGGATTCGGGGCCGGGGCCGGGGACGACCGGGGTGCTGAGCGCGGCGGCGGCGGCCGGTATCGCGTGGAACGAGGTGCGCCGGCACCATCCGCTGATCGAGGCGCACAGCCTGATCGAGCAGGACCTGGCGGCGATGATGGTGGTGATGCAGACGACCATCACGGAGTCGCAGTGGCCCTCGTCGGTGTACGAGACGGAGCGGTACGTCTCTCCGCAGCACACGGACTGGCTGGCGCGGCACAGCAGTTGAGGCGGCTCTTCCCCGGTGCGGAGGGTGTGGCTCAGTCGCGGCTCAGTCGCGGGCCACGCCCTCGCGCCACAGGACGGTGACGGGTTTGCCGAGCGCCCGCGCGTAGGCCACGATCTCGGCGGTGCCGCCGTGGCCGCGGGCGGGCCGGCCGTCCCAGACGGCGACGAGCCGGTCGCAGGAGTCGGCGATGTAGGTGCCGGCGGCGTAGTAGGCGGCGTCGGTGGAGCGGGGGAAGTCCATGCGGACCTCCTGGGTGGCCCGCAGCCGCAGCCGCTGGTAGCGGTCCAGGGCCTCGGGGCCCTCGAAGCCGTCCTCGTAGTCGCCGCTGGGGATGACCACGGTGAGGTCGGCGCCGCATTCGAGCGCGATGGCCGCGAAGAGCTGGTCGGCGCCCTCGGCGAGGCTGGAGAGGGCTTCCAACGGCCCGTCGTGACCGCCGAGTACGGCGCGCAGGCCGCTCTCCACGGGGCCGAGCACCGCGTCGGGGAGGGTCCGGTGACCGGTCACGCCGATGCGTTTCATGCAGAACCCGCTTCCCCCCGCTGACACGGCCGCCCTGGACATCCTCCCAGAAGGCGGGAGGACGTCCAGGGTGCCGGCAGGGGCGCACGGGGCATCGGCCGGTCAGTAGACGCTGACCCCGTAGGCGTTGAGCGCTTCGACCACGGGCTGGAAGAAGGTCGTGCCGCCGGAGGAGCAGTTGCCGCTGCCTCCGGAGGTGAGGCCGACGGCGCGGGTGCCGGAGTAGAGCGGGCCGCCGCTGTCGCCGGGCTCGGCGCAGACGTTGGTGCGAATCATGCCGTAGACGACGTCGCCGCCGCCGTAGTTGACGGTGGCGTTGAGGCCGGTGACGCGGCCGCTGTGGATGCCGGTGGTGGAGCCGCGGCGGGTCACGGACATGTTGACGGTGGCGTTGACGGCGCTGGTGATGTCCTGGCTGCCGACGGTGCCCGGGGGCACCGGGGTGTTGCTGGCGTACTTGATGAGGCCGTAGTCGTTGTTGGGGAAGCTCGACCCGACGGTGGAGCCGAGGACGGTGGTGCGGGCGGAGTTGGTCCACCAGGTGCCCGCGCCGTCGGTGCAGTGGCCGGCGGTCAGAGCGTAGTAGGTGCTGCCGCTGCGCACGTTGAAGCCGAGCGAACAGCGCCAGCCGGAAGCGTAGATGGCGTCGCCGCCGGAGGCGAGTTTGGTGAGCTTGCCGGGGATGCGTTCGATGCGCAGGGCGGCGGCGTCGGCGCCGGCCTCGCGCTTGATCCGCGCGAGGGCGGCGGCGGAGACGGTGGAGTCGGCGGAGACCACGAGGGTCCCGGTGGCGGGGTCGGTGTGCCAGGCGGTGCCCGCGACGTCGGCGCGCAGGACGGAGGCGCCGGCGGCGGCGAGCCGGTCGGCGCCGAAGC
>NZ_JBEYVX010000042.1:0-49959 GCF_040644195.1 Streptomyces sp. NPDC047014
GCCAGTTGCCGCCGGGGGTGAGGACCTCCACGGCGATGAGGCGGTCGCAGGCGAAGCCGGTGGGGGTGGCGGCGGCGAAGTTGTTGCACCGACCGGTGTGCGACGGGGAAGTCGAAGTAGGTGTCGGGGAACGGCTCCGGCTTGTAGGTGAAGTGCCACCACTCCTCGGGCAGGTTGACGAAGCCCTCGGCCGCCAGGGCCGATCTCAGGCGCTGGCGGTTGGCGCGCTGCGCCCCCTGGATCCGCGGATCGTCGGTGTGCGAGAGGGTGTCGAAGCAGTCGAAGCCCGTGCCCATGTCCACGGAGTTGTCGGGGTGGCGCTGCTCCCGCGGCGCGTAGCAGGGCGCCGACTCCTGCCCGGGCCGCGGCCGGGGCGCCGGGATCGCAGGCAGCCGTACGAGCGTCACGTCCAGGGTGCTGCCCCGGCTGTGGCCCGACTTCGCGGCGATATAACCGTCCTCGAACAGCCGGGACTTGTCGACGCGCGGATAGAACTCCGCCTTCCGCCGCTCGTCCCCCAGGTCCTCGGCCCAGCGTACGAAGTGGTCCACGGCCCGCTGCGGCCGGTAGCAGTCGTACACCTTGAGCGAGTAGCCCTGCCGCAGCAGCCCGGTCTGGACGCGGTGCAGGGCCTCGGCGGCCGGGCGGGTCAGGATGCAGACGGGCTGCCGGTAGCCGTCGATGGGGTCGCCGACGAAGTTGTGCGCGCGTACGTAGCGCATCTCCTGGAGGATCGTCGGGTCCACGGAGGCCAGGGACATGAAGGCGCGTGGCGCCTTCGGCTCGGGGGCTCGCGTGTCCGCCCCGGCGGTGGCGGCCGGGGCGAGCGTCAGGGTGGTGGTGGCCGCGAGGGTCAGGGCGAGCCGGGCCCTGCGCGGCGGTAAGGGCGGGGAAACGTTCATGCGGGCGGTCCTCCAGAGGTGCGCTAGGGGCAGGTGTGCGCCGCCCACCCTGCCATCAGCCGGCGAACGCCGTGTGCGGCTCGTGGTGGACCGGGCAGTGGCGGTGCCGGAAACCGCCGGTGACCCTGGACGCGCCCGCGAGATGCGGATGGCCGGGCTCCAGGCCGGTGTGCACATGCTCCGCCGGGTCCGGTTCCACGGCGGGCCACAGCCGGGCCGCCGCCAGGGCCGCCCCGGCCGCGATCAGGCCCAGGGCGATCACGGCGGCCACCAGCCCGGCCGTGGCGCCGAGCCAGCCCGCCAGGGGATAGGTCAGCAGCCAGCAGGCGTGGGACAGCGAGAACTGGGCGGCGAACGCCCGGCTGCGCTCCTCGGGCAGCGCCGAACGGCGGACCACCCGGCCGGTCGGGGTGAGCACCATCGAGCAGGCCGCTCCGAAGGCCGCCCAGGCCACCAGCAGCGCCGGCCACCGCCAGCCGCCCCCGGCGGAGGAAGTGAGCACGCCGAGGGCGCCGAACACCAGCGACAGGGCCGCCGCCCCGCGCAGCATCACCGTACGGTCGGAGACCCGGGCGAGCACCCGGGGCAGGGCCAGGGCCACGGCCATCGAGCCCGCGCCGTAGGCGCCGAGGGCGAAGGCGACATCGCCGGCGCCGCGCGCCAGGTGGCCCCGTACGTAGACCACGGTGTTGACGGTGACCATCGCGCTCGCGGCGGCGACCGCCAGGTTCAGGCAGAGCAGCGCGCGTAGCCGGGGCACCGCGAGGAACAGGCGGCTGCCCGCGGTGGCCCTGGCGTAGACCCCGCCGGGCTCGCGGCGGGCCGGGGCGGGCTTGGGCAGCGCGGCGGCGGCGACGAGCACGGCCGAGGCGAGGAAGCCGCCGACGGTCCCGAGGAAGAGCCGGTCGTAGCTCAGGAAGGTGAGCAGGGCGGCCGCCAGGGCCGGGCTGAACAGGCTCTCCAGGTCGTAGGCGAGCCGGGACAGGGACAGCGCCCGGGTGTAGTCGCGCTCCTCGGGCAGCAGTTCGGGGATGACGGCCTGGAAGGTGGGAGTGAAGGCGGCCGAGGCGGCCTGGAGGGCGAAGATCAGGACGTAGACCTGCCAGACCTCGCCGACGAACGGCAGGGAGAGGGCGACGGCGGCGCGCACCAGGTCCGAGCCGATCATCAGGGCCCGGCGGGGCAGGCGGTCGGCCAGGGCGCCGACCAGGGGCGCGATGCCGACGTAGGCCACCATCTTGATCGCCAGCGCGGTGCCCAGGACGGATCCGGCGCGGGCCCCGGCGATGTCGTAGGCGAGGAGGCCGAGGGCGACCGTCGCGAGGCCGGTGCCGGTCAGGGCGACGAGCTGGGCGCCGAAGAGGCGCCGGTAGGTGCGGTTGCGCAGGACCGAGAGCATGCGCGCACATCCTTTGCGGGCGGAGCTGCGGGGGCGGTGCTGCCTGGGTCGGCCTCTCCACAGTACATACATGTGCGCATGTGTGCACATGATGGCCGGATATCCGGCCGGGACACCCCGCGCGACTTAGGCTGTGTCCATGCCCGTCAGCGAATCGGTCCCACCTGCACGCGATACGCACCTGGAGGCGCCCGACGACGCCCGCCTCCAAGAGGCCGCGGCGGTGTTCGGCATGCTCTCGGACCCCACCCGGCTTCATCTGCTGTGGCTGCTGGCGCAGCGGGAGTCCGACGTGGGCTCGCTCACCGAGCACTGCGCCGCCTCGCGGACGGCGGTCAGCCAGCACCTGGCCAAGCTGCGGCTCGCCGGGCTGGTGGAGACCCGCCGGGACGGCCGCCACGTGCACTACCGGCTGCGCGACGGCCATCTGCGCCGCCTGGTCCTGGAGGCGCTGAGCCACGCAGACCACCGGATCACGGGCGAGGCGCCGCACGACTGAACGGCCGACGGACCGGCTGCCGGCCGGTCGCCGGCCCGGACGGTGGTCCGGGCCGGGGTGCGGTCCCGTCGCAGCCCTGGATGGCCGAACCGCACCCCGGCGCCCGGCACCTACCCGCCCGCGCGCGGATCATGGCCGCGGGCGGACGTGGGACCGGTCTCAGTCGAGGACCGCGACGGCCTCGACCTCCACCAGGTGCTCGGGGACGTCCAGCGCCGCGACTCCCAGCATGGCGGCCGGGGGGACCGGGGCGCCGCCGAGCCGCGCACCGGCCCGCGCGATGCCCTCCAGGAGCTGCGGCATCTTGTCGGGGGTCCAGTCGACGACGTGGAGGTTCAGCTTGGCCACGTCGTCGAAGGAGGCCCCGGCGGCGGCCAGCGCGGTCGCGACGTTCAGATAGCAGCGCTCGACCTGCGCCGCGAGATCCCCCGCGCCGACGGTGGCGCCGTCGGCGTCCCAGGAGACCTGCCCGGCGACGAAGACCAGCCGGGAGCCGGTCGCGACCGACACCTGCCGGTAGGCGTCGATCTCCGGCAGTCCGCCGGGGTTCATCAGGGTGATGGCCATGTGTGTGCCCGCCTCTTCCGTGGCTCTCTTGTGGTTACTCAGGAACCGTAGGAGAGTGAGGGCCGACCTGGAAGAACGCACTTTTCGGTAACGGAGGAACCCCATGGTGACCCAGCAGGTCAGGGCTGGAAACGGGGCGGACGAGGCGGACGGGGTGGACAGGGTGAACGAGGCAGACGACGCGGACGAGGCGGATGTGACGCGGGCGGACTCGCTGGCGCGCGAGATCTTCTCGGACATCGCCAACAAATGGGCCCTGCTGATCATCGAAGCGGTGGGCGACGGCACCCTGCGGTTCAGCGAGCTGCGTGACGCGGTCGAGGGCATCAGCCACAAGATGCTCACGCAGAACCTCCGCATGCTGGAACGCAACGGCCTGATCCTGCGCGAGGTGCACCCCACCGTCCCGCCGCGCGTCGAGTACACCCTGACGGAGCCCGGCCGCGCCCTGCGGGTGACCATCGACGGCATGTGCGACTGGACCCACCGCCACCTCGGCCACATCGAGTCGGCCCGCCACACCTTCGACGCCTGAGGCAGGGGCGGCCCGGGCGCGCCCTACCCGGTGAGCCCGGCCGCGTAGGCGGCGAGGGAGTCCGCGGTGTCGCCCGCCCAGCCCACATGCCCGTCCGGGCGGATCAGGAACAGCCCGTCGCCGTACGCCTCGTACGAGGGGATGCGTACGGTACGGACACCCGCGCGCCCGGGAAGCACCGGCAGCCCGGCGGCCCCCGGCAGCTCCGGCCCCGCCGGGCCCGTGCCCACCGCGAGCAGCGTCCAGTGCGTGCCCCGGAACTCCTCGAAGAGCCGCACGCCGCCGCGGATCCCGTCCGGCGCGCGGTCCCCGGCCCGCAGCGCGCCCTCGGGCAGGGCCTCGCGGCTCTCCACCGCGAGCGCGGAGTCCCGGTAGCCGATGCCGAGCTGCCGGGTGGCGTCGCCGCGCCGGGTCTCGCCGCGGTGGATGCGGGTGGACAGGCCGAGCATCCCGGCGGCGACCGGCATGCGCTCCTCCTCGTACGAGTCGAGCAGCGCGGGGCGGGCGCCGCCGCGCAGGACGGCCGCCAGCTTCCAGCCCAGGTTGTAGGCGTCCTGCACGCTGGTGTTGAGGCCCTGCCCGCCGGCGGGGGAGTGCACGTGCGCGCTGTCCCCGGCGAGGAAGACGCGGCCCTCGCGGAACCGGGCGGCCATCGCCGCCCGCGGCCGGAAGTCCGAGGCCCAGCGGACCTCGGTCAGGTCCTCGGGTGCGAGGTGCGAGCGCGCGGCCACCACCCGGCGGATCCCGTCCGGCGAGAGGTCCGGCGTGACTCCTTCCGCGAACTGCGCCACCACCTGGAACTCCTCCGTCCCGGCCAGCGGGCAGATGGCGAGATAGCCCTGGTCGCCGGTCGGCGGGAAGATGTGCCAGTGGTCGCGGTCCAGGCCGCCGATACGGACGTCCGCGACGAGCATCGGATGCGGGTCGACCGGTTCGCCGGTCATCCCGATGCCCAGGGCGCGCCGCACGGTGGACCGGCCGCCGTCGGCCGCCACCACGTACCGCGCGCGGACCGGCGCCCCGGCCGCGAACGCGACCGTCACCCCTTCCGCGTCCTGCGCGACCCCGGTCACCTCGCGGCCGAAGGAGATCGCGCCGCCCAGCTCCGCGAGCCGCGCCGCCAGGATCTCCTGGGTGCGCCACTGGGGCAGCATCCAGGGCCCCGCGTACGGGGCGCCCTCGTCGGCCGGGATGTCGTCGGACATCCGGTGCTCCCCGGCGCGGACGCCGTCCTGCCAGATCATCCCGACCGGGTACGGACCCCCGGCTGCCAGCACCGCGTCGAGCACGCCCAGATCCTCCAGCACCTCCAGGGTGCGGGGCTGGAGTCCCTTGCCGCGGGAGCCGGGGAAGAGGGCGCCGGCCCGCTCGACGACGAGGGCGGTGACCCCGTGCCGGGCGAGATCCACGGCGAGGGCCAGGCCGGTGGGACCGGCGCCGACGACGAGCACGTCGGTCTGCTGGAAGGGGAGGTTCAAGGCAAATCTCCTTAACGTCGTTAAGTTGAGTGGCCCGGCCAGGGTGCATTTAACGGTGTTAAACTGTCAAGCGTGGTGACCCGGAAACCTCCCAAACTCGACAAAAAGCAGGCCGTCGACACCGCGCTGCGGCTGCTGAACGACGTCGGCCTCGACGGGCTGACCCTGCGGGCCATCGCCAAGGAGCTGGACGTCCAGGCCCCGGCCCTCTACTGGCATTTCAAGAACAAGCGCGAACTGCTCGACGAGATGGCCACCGAGATGTACCGGCGGATGGTCGCCGGTCAGCGGATCGCCCCCGGCGCCACCTGGCAGGAGCGGCTGACGCTCACCGGTACGGGGCTGCGCGCAGCCCTGCTCGGCTACCGCGACGGCGCCAAGGTCTACAGCGGCTCCCGCTTCACCGGCATCGAGCACGCGGTCCAACTGGAGGAGCAGCTGCGGGCGTTGACTGCCGCCGGCTTCGACCTCGGCCAGGCGGTACGGGCCCTGAACACCACCTACCTGTTCACGCTGGGCTTCGTCACCGAGGAGCAGGGGATCGAACCGCTGCCGGGCGACCGCCGCGAGGGCTTCGACGTGGAGGAACGGGCCGCGCGCATGGCGGAGTTCCCGCTCGCGGCGGCCGCGGGGGCGCAGCTGTTCCAGGACCAGGCGGCCGGATTCGAGGAGGGTCTGCGGCTGCTCATCGCGGGGATCGAGGCGCGGTACGGGATGGTGTGAGGGCGCGCGCCCGGCGCGTGCGGGGCGTGCGGGGCGCGGGGGAGCGCATTCGAGTAGAAGATCAATTCGAATGCGCCCCCTGGGGTGACGGGCCCGGGTCCAAGATCGTCGCATTGCTAGCGTCCTGGCCGTGACTCACTTCATGCAGTCCGGCGCCGAGCCGGACACCTTCGTGCTGCCCCCGCCCGGCCCGGCGAGCGAATCGTTTCGTCCGGTCCTGCTCGACCCGGCACACCCCGCCGGGGCCGCCGCCCTGGCCGCCCTCCGGGACTCCGCCCAGCTGCGCGAGGTCCACGACCGCATCGAGGAGCAGGCCGCCGAACTGGTCCGCTGCCTGTCCCCCGAGCGGCACTTCGGGCCCGGATCGCTGGAGCGGGCCGTCGCCGAGGTCACCGGCGGGCGCCCGGACATCCACGGCCGGTGGGCCTGGTACCCGTGGTCGGGCCGTCTGGTCCACCTCCTGCCCGAGGAGCAGTTCCGGCTGGTCCGCACCGACCGCAACCGCGACAAGATCACCCGCGAGCAGCAGCAGGGCCTGCTGCGCCGCCGGGTGGGCGTCATCGGCCTGTCCGTCGGCAGCAGCGCCGCGCTGACCTGCGCCATGGAAGGCGTCGGCGGGGCCTTCCGGCTGGCCGACTTCGACCGGCTCAGCCTGTCGAACCTCAACCGGCTGCGGGCCGGCGTGCATGAACTGGGCCTGGAGAAGACCGTGCTGTGCGCCCGCCGCATGTACGAGCTGGACCCCTACCTGGACATCGAGATCCACCGCGGCGGGGTCACCGAGGAGAACATCGCAGCCTTCTTCGGGGACACGGACGAGGACGAGCGCGGAGGCTCCGGCCTGGACCTGCTCATCGAGGAGTGCGACACCCCGTGGGTGAAGGTCGCCGCCCGCGAACACGCCCGCCGCCACCGCGTGCCCGTGCTCATGGACACCAACGACCGCGGTCTGCTCGACATCGAGCGCTACGACACCGAACCCGGCCGGCCCCTCTTCCACGGCCGTATCGGTGACACCACCGCCGCCGACGTGCAGGGCCTCGACCAGGAGGAGGCCGTCCGCTTCCTGTTGCGCGTCGTCGACGCGGAGCAGCTGAGCCCCGCCATGACCGACGCCCTCACCCGCATCGGCCGCACCCTCTCCAGCTGGCCGCAGCTCGCCAGCGGCGTCATGCTCGGCGCCGCCCTGGTCACCGACACCGCCCGCCGCATCCTGCTCGGCGAAGCGCTGCCCTCCGGCCGCCACCGCATCGACCTCGACGCCCTGCTGCCCGCCCGCGCACCCCTGCCCGTACAGCCCGTACAGCCCGTCCCGCAGGGAGCCGGCCGGTGAACCGCGTACCCGAACTGCGCGGCCGGTACCTCCGGCTGCGGGAGCTGCGCGCGGGCGACCACGAGCCCTTCGCGCGGATCCTCACCCACCGCGTCCTGACCCGCTTCCTCGGCGTGGACCGCATGGACGAGGGCCAGGCCCACGACAGCTTCGCCCGCGCCCTCGCCCAGCCCCACGCGCACCCGCGCCGCCGGTACACCCTCGCCGTCTGCGCCCCCGACGACGACGCCTTCCTCGGCACCATGGGGCTGCTCCTGGAGGACTACGGCAGCAACGCCATGCTCACCAGCCTGGTGCTGCTCCCCGGATCCCCCGTACGCGGCCACGGGCACGAGGCCGGACGGCTGCTGATGGCCTACGGCTTCGGGCACCTGGGCCTGCACCGCATCTGGGCCGGGCACCGCAGCGACCACCACTTCATGCCGCCGGTGATGCACGCGGCCGGGCTGCGCCCCGAGGCCACCCTGCGCCAGCTGTTCAGTACCCAGGGCTGCTGGCACGACGTCACCACCTATGCGGCCGTGGCTCCCGAGTGGAAGCTCCAGGCCAGTGAGGGCGAGCTGGCGATCCTCGACGGGCCGCGCCCCCTCGAACGGGTCTGACCGGCCGGGCTCCGGCTCAGGCGAGGCGGAAGGTCGTGACCACGGCGGCATGGTCCGAGGGCCAGTCGTTCGCGGCGACATCCGGCCAGGGGGAGATGCGGCCGGTGGCCAGTGCGGCGGAGTCCAGGACGGTCAGCCGGGAGCCCGCGTGCAGCACGTAGTCGATGCGGTCCTGCGGCTCGGGGCGGCCGCTGCCGTCCTCGTGCCTCGGGTGCACGGGGGACCAGGTGGTGCCCGGGGCGGCCACCGGGTCGGGGTGCGCCTCGCGGTAGGAATCGCGCAGCCCGGCCCGCTCCACGGCGCGGGACACCGGCCAGTCCACCGGGCCGTGCCCACCGTGCGCGGGGGCGGCCGCCGCGGTCCAGTCCAGGTGCGAGGGGGCGTTGAAGTCGCCCACGAGCAGCACCGGCGTACGGTCGGCGGCGGCCAGGTCCGGTGCCATCGCGGCCAGGATCCCCTCGATCTCGTCCACGCGGCCCGACTCCCGCTCGCGGGCCAGGAGTCCGGGCTCGGACAGGCCGTCGAAGCAGGCGTCGTAGGGGCCGTACGGGGTGTAGTTGAGGTGGGCCGTCCACAGCACCAGCTCCTGCGGGGTGCCGTCGGGATGCTCGTCCAGGCGGATCCGGGCGCCGGTCGCCCCGTAAAAACCGACCTCGGGATCGCCCAGGGCGGCGACCACGGGACAGCGGCTCAGGATCGCGAGGTTGTCCCCGGCGCGGTGGTGGAACCAGCCGAGCGCGGCGGCCAGTTCGGGGGCGGCGAGCCCGGCGGTCTCCTGGAGGCCGACGATGTCGACGTCCGCGCCGAGGAGTACGGCCAGCTGCTTGTCGCGGTGGTTGTCGACATGGCTGCCGCCCTGCCAGAGGTTCCAGCTCATCACCCGTACGCGCTCCAGCGCGGGCCCGTCGGCCGCCGCGACGGGGATGCGCACGGTCAGGTGGGCCGTGGCGCCCCGGGCATCGGTGACGGCCACGACGGCGGTGGCGTCCGGGGCTCCGGTTCCGGCTGCGGTTCCGGCCACCGGGACACCGGAGAGGCGGCCGTCGGCGTGCACGGTGAGCCAGTCGGGGCCCTCGGCCGCGGTGAAGGCCACGGGCGCGGTGGCGCCCCGTACCAGCCCCGACACATCGGCGCGGAAGGCGCGGCCCGCGCGGGCACGGGCGGTGGTGAGCGCGGGGACGAGGAACCGCGGGCCCGGCGCGGCGGGGACCAGGGCCCGCAGCCGGTCCGGGGTGGCCTGTTCGAGGGAGTCCAGCACGGTACGGCCCGGCGCCGGGTCGATCGGGGTGAGCGAGGGCACGGCGAGCACCTGGCAGCCGGCTGCTTCGGCCGAGGCCACACCCGTCGGGGTGTCCTCCACGGCCACGCAGGCGGCGGGCGGCACGCGCAGGGCGCGGCAGGCGGCGAGGTAGGGGTCCGGGTTCGGCTTGGTGAGGGCGGTGTCGTCGGCCGTGACGGTCACGGTGAACCCGCCGTGGCCCGCGGCGGCCAGCGCGGACACCACGGTGTCGGCGACCTCGCGCGGCGAGGCGGTCACGAGCGCGGTGGGCACCCCCTCGGCGCGCAGCGCCCCCAGCAGCGCGAGCGCCCCCGGTCGCGGCACGACCCGGGTCCGGACCCGCGCGGCGAAGGCCC
The DNA here is from genome assembly GCF_040644195.1 of Streptomyces sp. NPDC047014. Classification (NCBI taxonomy): domain Bacteria; kingdom Bacillati; phylum Actinomycetota; class Actinomycetes; order Kitasatosporales; family Streptomycetaceae; genus Streptomyces; species Streptomyces sp. NPDC047014. The sequence continues at coordinate 9,674 of NZ_JBEYVX010000042.1, forward strand.
GGTGGAGCTCGGCGGCGATCCCCGCCACGGGGGCGCCGGTGCGCGCGGCGAGGAACCCGGCGGTGTGCTCGACGGCACGCCCCAGCACCTCGGGCTGGTCCCCGGCGAGCAGCCCGTACCCGAGCCCCGCGGCCGTCTCGGCGACGGTGTCCCACCACAGCTGCTCGGTGTCGACGAGGGTCCCGTCCATGTCGAACAGCACGGCTTGCAGGTCCGCCGGGGCGGAGGAGGGGATCACGAGGGGTCTCTTTCCCATACGAATACGGATGCGGACACAGATGCGAAGACGGATACGGATACGGACGCGGCCGGGATCAGGACCGGCGCTGGGAGATCAGGACCGGGCGGTCCGGGAGGGTGAGGCGGGCCGGGGTGCCCGGCGGGAGCAGGGCGGCCTCGTGGGTGGGGAGGTCGGCCTTGACCTCCGTACCGTCCGGCAGGGCCACCGTCACGCGCACGGTGGCGCCCAGGAAGGAGGCGGCCACGACCCGGTCCGGCCCGGACCCGTCGGCCTCGACACGGACCGACTCCGGCCGTACGAGCACATCCACCTCGCCGCCGTCACCCGCCGCCTCCGGGAGCGGTCCGTCGACCGGCAGCCGCCGCCCCAGGACCTCCACCGTCGCGTCTGCGGTCCGCAGCCGGCCCGGGATGCGGCTCATGGTGCCGACGAACTCGGCGACGAAGGCCGTGGCCGGGCGCGCGTACAGCTCCGCCGGAGCCGCGCACTGCTCCAGCCGCCCCGCCCGCATGACCGCCACCCGGTCGGCCATGGACAGGGCCTCCTCCTGGTCGTGCGTGATGAAGAGCGTGGTGATGCCCAGCTCCTGCTGGAGGCGGCGGATCTCCTCGCGCAGCGTCAGGCGGACCTTCGCGTCCAGCGCGGACAGCGGCTCGTCCAGCAGCAGCACGCGCGGCCGCAGGGCGAGCGCGCGGGCCAGGGCGATGCGCTGCTGCTGGCCGCCGGAGAGCTGGTGGGGGAAGCGGCCGCCCTTGTCGGCCAGGCCGACCAGCTCCAGGAGTTCGGCGGCCCGCTCCCGCCGCGCGGCCGTCCGCACTCCCCGCATGCGCAGCCCGAAGGCCACATTGTCCAGGGCGTCCAGGTGCGGGAAGAGGCTGTAGGACTGGAAGACCATGCCCGCGTCCCGGCGGTGCGCCGGTACGGCGGTGACGTCCTGGCCGTCGACCAGGATCTCGCCGGAGTCGGGGTGCTCGAAGCCCGCCAGCATGCGCAGCGCCGTGGTCTTGCCGCAGCCGGACGGGCCGAGCAGGGCCAGCAGTTCGCCCGGCCGGACCGTCAGGTCCAGCCCGTCGAGGGCGACGGTGGTGCCGAAGGACCGGCTCAGACCGCGCAGTTCGACGGTGGCCGCGCCGGACCGGGCGGAGGGGGAGGCGGCCGGGCCCGGGACGGAGGCGGCGGTGAGGGAGCTCATGAGGGGTGTCATTTCCGGTCGGTGGTCGGGGAGGGGGTGCGGCGCCGGCCGAAGCCCGCCAGGGCGAGCAGCAGCAGCCAGGTCACCAGCAGGCTCATCACGGAGACGGCCACGGACATCTGCGCCTGCGAGCCGCTGATGTTGACGATCCAGACGGCGAACGGCCGGAACCCGAGCAGCTGGGCGGTGGTGAACTCGCCCAGCACCAGGGCGAGCGTGAGGAACGCGGCGTTCAGCAGCGCCCCGCGCAGATTCGGCAGGACCGCCCGGAGCAGCGCGCCCGGCAGGCTCGCGCCGCAGCTGCGGGCCGCCTCCACGAGGGTGCGTACGTCCAGGGCGCGCAGCCCCGCGTCCAGGGCCCGGTACACGAACGGCAGTGCCATCACCGTGTACGCGAGGACGAGCACGAAGGGGAAACCGGGGTCCTGGACGGCTACGAAGGTCTGGAAGAGCGGGGTCCGGGACAGGTGCTCGGGGCCCCACTTGAGGACGGTGCCGATCCCGGCGACGAAGGCGATCGGCGGCACGACCAGCGGCAGCGAGCAGACCACCTCGACCACGGGCCGCAGCCGGGGCGCGCCCAGCCGCAGCGCCACCATGGCCGGGACCATGAGGAGCAGGACCAGCGCGATGGTCGCGGCGGAGAGCCCCAGGGAGAGCAGCAGGCTGGGGAGGAAGCCCTCGGTGCCGAGGATCCGGGTGTAGGCGTCGAGGTTGAGGCCGCGGCCGGGCACGTCCACGGTGAAGACCACGGACGCGGCGAGCGGCAGCAGGAAGTACAGGGCCGCGAGGGCCAGTACGAGGGCGCGCCAGGGGGCGGCGGCCGGGGTCAGGCGAGCCATCGGGCGCTCCGTCGTTGCAGGGGCAGGTAGACCGCCATCACCAGGCCCGCGACGAGGACCATGTCCAGGCTGAGGGCGAGGGCGACGTTCTCCTGCCCGATCAGCACATTGCCGGAGATCGCGTCGGCGATCTGGAGGGTGACCAGCGGGACGGAGCTGCCGACCATCGCCGCGGCGGTGGCGTACGCGGCGAAGGCGCTGCCGAAGAGGAGCACGAGGCCGCCGAGCAGGGAGGGGGCCAGCACGGGCAGGGCCACGTGCCGCCAGTACTGGCGCGGGGTCGCGCCGTTGTTCTGGGCGGCCTCCCGCCACTGGACGCGCAGGCCCTCCAGGGCGGGGGTGATGGTGAGGACCATGAGGGGGACGAGGAAGTACAGGTAGACGAGGACCAGGCCCCAGAAGCTGTAGAGGCTCCAGCCGGTGTCGGCCAGGCCCAGCGCCCGGGTCAGGACGCCGGAGTTGCCGAGGGTGGCGACGAAGGCGAAGGCGAGGGGGACCCCGCCGAAGTTGGCGAGGACGCCGGAGGCGGTCAGGACGGCCTCGCGCAGGCCCCGTAGCGGGGAGCTGACGACGGCCTGCGCGAGGAGCAGGCCGAGCAGGGCCGCGAGGACCGCGGAGGTCGCGGACAGCTTCACGCTGCCGAGGAGGGCGGTGAGGTAGGCGCCCTGCCAGGAGGCGGTCAGGTTGCCGAGGCCGTACGCGTCGGCTCCGGTGGCCGGATCCGTGACGGTGAAGGCGCCGTTCAGCATGGCGACGGCGGGCAGGCCGAAGGCGATCGCGGTGAACAGCAGCAGCGGGAGCACGGCGAGCGCGCCGGAGCGGCGGCCCCGCCGCCCGGTCCGGGCGGCGGGTGCGGCGGGTGCGGTGGATGCGGCGGGCGGGGTGGGGCCCGCCGGGGCGGCGGCCGCGGGTGCGGCGGCCGCCGTAGGGGGAGGGGTCATGTCCGTGGTCGTGTCCGTGGTCGTCGGGGGCGTCTGGGGAGTCGGCGGAGTCGGGGGTGTGCGGGGGTGTGCGGGCCGTCGGCGGTCAGCCGGCGACCGCCTTGCCCCAGCTCTGGGACAGCACGCCCTTGGCCTTGGTCTGCTGGGTCTCCGTCGGGAAGGCGGGGGTGCCGCTGACCTGCGGGAGCTTCGCGGCGGCGGCCTTGTCGAGGGTGCCGGCCTGCTCCATCGCGGGCATCAGCACGGGGCGGGCGTAGCCCTTGAGCCAGAGGTTCTGGCCCTCGGCGCTGTACAGCCACTCCTGCCACAGCCGGGCGGCGGCCGGGTGCGGGGCGTCCTTGTTGATGGCCTGGGCGTAGAACTGCGCGTACTTGCCGTCCTCGGGGACGGACACCTTCCAGTCGACGCCCTTGCCCTTGAACTGCTCGGCGTAGCCGGAGTTCAGGTAGTCCCAGTCGATGCTGATGGGCGTCTCGCCCTTCTCGACGGTGGCCGGGGTGGACTCGACGGGGGTGAAGTTGCCGTTCTTCTTCAGCTGCCCGAAGAAGTCGATGCCGGGCTGGATGTCGTCCAGGGAGCCGCCGTTGGCGAGGGCGGCCGCGTAGACACCGCCGAAGGCGGAGCCCGACTTGGTCGGGTTGCCGTTCAGGGCCACCTGGCCGCGGTACTCGGGCTTGAGGAGGTCCTTGAAGGTGGTGGGGCAGTTCTTGACCCGGGCCGCGTCGCAGCCGATGGACACGTAGCCGCCGTAGTCGTTGTACCAGCGGGCCTGGTCGTCCCGCTGCGCCGACGGGATGTCGCCGTACGCGGCCACCTTGTAGGGGGCGAACAGGCCCTGCTGGGCGCCGCTGACGGCGAAGGAGGTGCCGAGGTCGAGCACGTCGGGGGCGCGGTCCTGGCCCTTGCGGCCGGTGACGGCGTTGATCTCGTCCTGGCTGCTGCCGTCGGGGTTCTCCACCTCGACCTTGATCCCGTACTTCTGGGTGAACCCGTCGATGAGGGCGCCGTAGTTGGCCCAGTCCCGGGGCAGCGCCATCGCGTTCAGCACGCCCTCCTTCTTCGCGGCCGCGACGAGCGCGTCGAGCCCGCCGAACTCCTCGGCGGAGGTCGCGGTGGCCGCGTCCTTGCCGCCCGCCGCGGCGACGGCCTGGTCGGGGGCGGCTCCGCAGGCGGTGAGGGTGAGGGCGGCGACGACGGCGAGGCAGCCGGCAAGGGCGGCGGTTCTCGGCAGGGACACGGTCTCTCCTGGGAGGTTGCGCACGGGGTGCGCGGCGAGGGTGGGAAGGCAACTTGTCTGAACAAGTTGGCCTCAGTAGGCCCGCCATCCATGACCGTCCGGTGAACGCGGGGCGACTGTTTCCGGCCAATAACCTGGACACTTCTTCCTCGCTTCGCACCGCGCCGCCCTGCGCCTACGCTGTACGCGACACGCCCCCGGCGCACAGCCGGCACGTACGACGAGCAACCAGGAACAGGAGCGCTGCCGATGACGGCCCGGCACGAGGAGATCGCCGAGGAACTGCGCCGGGCGATCGACCGCGAGGAGTACGCGGTGGGGGCCCTCCTGCCCGCCGAGACGGAGCTGGCCGCCCGCTTCGGCGTCTCCCGCGGCACCGTCCGCCAGGCGGTCCTGACCCTGACCGCCGAGGGCCTGATCGGATCCCGCCAGGGCGCCCGTCGCGTGGTGCTCGCCAGCCGCCGCAGCCAGAGCTTCGCCGAGCTGCGCAGCTTCGCCCAGTGGGCCGCCGCCATGGGCCGCACGGCGACCGGCCGGGTGGTCTCCGCCGGGTACCGGCCGGCCACCGGCCGGGACGCCATGCGGCTCCAGGTCGAGCCGGGCACGCCCGTGCTGCACGTACTGCGCGTCCGGGGCCTCGACAGCGAGCCCGTCCTGCTGGAGCGCACCGTCTACGCCGACTGGATCGCTCCCGCCGTCGAGCGCATCGAACCGGACTGCCCCTCGGTGACCCAGCGCCTCCTGGACGACACCGGACTGGTCTTCGCGTACGGGGAGCACCTCATCGACGCCGTCGCGGCGGGCGCCCGGGACGCCGAACTGCTGGAGGTCCGGCGCACCAGCCCGCTGCTGCGCGTCCGCCGGATGACCACCACCCGCGAGGGCCGCCCCGTGGAGTGGTCCGACGACCGCTACCGCTCCGACGCCGTCAGTTTCAGCGTCCACAACTCGATCGGCAGCAACGCCCTGGCCCGCCGCACCGGCCCCGCCCTGATCTGACCGGCCCCCTCCGGGGCAGCCCGCGTCCGACGCGCCCCGCTCCGACTCGCCCGATCGGTGCGGGGAGCGACAGCATGGAGGGAGGGCGGTCGGCAGGACGCCCTCGCGAGGAGGCGATACGGACGGTGACCCGATCTCGCTTTGCGTTCTGCGGGGCCGAGCTGGCCGCTGTCTACGTGGTCGCCGACCACGACCGCGAGCTCCATCTGGCCGAGCTGACCGGGGACCGCGGGGTCCTCTACGGACTGCCCGCCATCCTCGCCGTCGCCGGGCACTCGCCCGCCGCGAACGCCTTCCGCTCCGGCCGGCCGCTGTGGCTCACCCCGAAGGAGCTGGCCGCCTTCATCGAGGACGAACCCCACCACTTCCCCACCCGCGTCCGTGACGGCGACCCCCACTCCCCGGCCCGGATCTCCCTGGGCGCCCTGCCCCTGGGCCACGGCGACCAGGAGCTGGGCTGCCTGGTCGTGGCCGGCGAAGTGGGGGAGGGGTTCGGCCCCGACGACCGCAGCCTGCTGGAGCTGTACGCCGACCAGGTGGCGGCCGGACTCGAAGCCGTCGCCGCCCGCCTCACCGGGCACCGCAGCCCGCAGGCGCATCTCGGCCAGTCCCTCGTCCCGCACCAGGGCGGCGCCTTCATCCTCGAACTGGGCACCGGCCGCATGGAGGCCCACGCCCATGTGCTGGAACTGCTCGGGCTGCCGCCCGAGGAGTTCGACGGGCAGATCGAGACCCTGCTCGCCTGCGCCGTCCCCGACGACATGCCCGCGCTGATGGCCGTCGTGGAGCCGGACCGGCTGGCCGCCGCCGGACAGCAGCTGGCCTTCCGCATCCGCCGCCCCAACGGCGAGCTGCGCTGGCTGGGGCTGCGCTGCCGGGTGGAGGTCGGCCCGGACGGCGCGCCGCGGCGGGTGCTGGGCGTGGTGGCCGACGCCACCTATCTGCGGCCCAGCGCGGACGAGGTGTCCCTCGTACAGCGGCTGTCGGCCACCCTGGCGGGCGCGGCGACCGTCCGCGAAGTCGGCCGGCTGGTGGTCGACGCCCTGCGCGAACCGCTCGGCGCCGCCCGGGTCGCCGTCGGCGAACTGGAGCCCGAACGGCTCATCCTGACCGCCCTCGGCCCGCCCGGTCCCGACGCCTGGCCCGAGGTCTGGCGCTCCGAATGGCGCTCCGAATGGCCCGACGTACCCCTGGGCGACCTGCCCACCCTCCAGAGCGCGCTGCGCGGCGGCCATCTGAGCCTCTGGCCGCCGGGCGCCGCCCTGGAACCGGGCCTCCTCGACATCGGGCCCGGCGGGCTCGCCGTCCTGCCGCTGCCCGCCGAGGGCCGGCTCGTCGGGGTGTGCCTGGTGGGCTGGGACGGCGAGCACCGCTTCGGCCCGGAGGAGCGCTCCCTGCTCACCGTGACCGCCGGGCTGGCCGGGCAGGCCCTCGTACGCGCCCACGCACTCGACGCCGGCCATGAACTGGCCACGATGCTCCAGCGCAGCCTGCTGCCCCGCAAACTGCCCGAGCTGCCGGGCGGCGTCGCCGTGGCCCGCTACCTGCCCGCCACGGCGGGCCTGGAGGTCGGCGGCGACTGGTACGACGTCATCCCGCTCACCGACAGCCATGTCGCCTTCGTCATCGGGGACGTCCAGGGGCACAGCGCGGGCGCCGCCACCATCATGGGCCAGATGCGCACGGCCGTCCGCGCCTACGCGGTGGAGGGCCACCCGCCGGATGTCGTCGTGGCACGGGCCAACCGGCTGCTCGTCGGCATGGAGACCGACCTCTTCGCCACCTGCGGATACGTCGACCTCGACATGGAGGAGGGCATCGCCCGGGTGGTCCGGGCCGGCCATCTGCAGCCCCTGCTGCGCCACCCCGACGGGGTCACGGAGGAGATGGCGGTCGAGGGCGGGCCCCCGCTGGGCGTCCTGGCCGAGGCCGAGTTCCCCATGACCGAGACGGGACTGCTCCCCGGCACCCTGCTCGTGCTGCTGACCGACGGCCTGGTCGAGTCCGCCCGGCTGCCGCTGGAGGAGGGCGTACGGCGGGTGTGCGAGCTGCTGGCGGAGGCCGACCCCGCCGATGTCGGGGGCGTCGCCGACGAGCTGGTCGCCGGGGTGGGCCGCCGCGACGACGACGTGGCCCTGCTCCTGCTGCGCTACGACGGCACCGCGGGCCGGCCGAAGCGGAGCCACTGGACGGTGTGGCGGCTGCCCAAGGCGGTGCTGCACGCCCGCCGGTTCACCGCCCGCACCCTGCGGTCCTGGGGGCTGGCCGAGGAGATCGACGCGGCCCTGCTGGTCGTCTCCGAGCTGGTCACCAACGCCGTCGCGCACACCCAGGGCGAGATCGGGATGGACCTCACCCTGTCGGCGGACCGGCTGCGGATCGCCGTCAACGACGCCTCTCCGCGCAGCCCCGTCAAACCGGTCGCGGTGAGCTGGGAGGCGACGGGCGGCCGCGGGCTCTTCATCGTGGAGGCGACCACGGCGGCCTGGGGCTCGGTGCCGCTGAGCGGCGGCAAGCAGGTCTGGGCGGAGATCGCCGTGCACCGTCCGGCCGACGGGGGCCCGGGCTGACACCCGGACCCCGGCGGGCTCACGTACGTACGGTGCTCCGCTCCGCCCCCGGCTCCGCGCCGGCCCGGGACAGGGCGCTCGGCCACCAGGAGCGCGGCCCGATGTCGATGACCAGGGCCGGTACCAGCAGGGAGCGTACGACGAGGGTGTCCAGCAGGACGCCGAAGGCGACGATGAAGGCGATCTGCACGAGGAAGGCCAGCGGGATCACCATCAGCGCGGCGAAGGTCGCCGCGAGCACCACACCCGCGGAGGTGATCACGCCACCGGTGGTGACCAGGCCGCGCAGCACGCCCTGGCGGGTGCCGAGCGACTGGGTCTCCTCGCGGACGCGGGACATCAGGAAGATGTTGTAGTCCACGCCGAGGGCGACCAGGAACACGAACCCGTACAGCGGGACGGAGGCGTCCGTACCGCTGAATCCGAGCAGGTGCTCGAAGACCAGCGCGGACACGCCCAGCGTGGCCAGGAAGTTCAGCGCGACGGTCGCCACCAGCAGGACCGGTACGACGACCGAGCGCAGCAGCGCGACCAGGATCAGCAGGATGATGCCGAGCACGACGGGGACGATCACCGCGCGGTCGCGGGCCGAGGTCTCCTGGGTGTCGAACTGCTGGGCCGTGTATCCGCCGACGAGGGCGTCGGCCCCGGGGACCGCGTGCACCCGCTCCCGCAGCCGCTGGACCGTCTCCTTGGCCGCGTCGCTGTCGGCGGCCGCCTCCAGCGTGGCGTCCAGCCGCACCCGGCCGTCCACCACCACGGGCTCTCCCGCGCCCGGCCGCCCGCCCGCGGTGACCGGCAGCACCGCGGCGACGCCGTCCGTGCTCCCGGCGGCGGCCCGGACCTCTTCGGCCCGGTCCGCGGAGGCGATGATCACGGCCGGGTTCCCGGAGCCGCCGGGGAAGTGCCGGGCCAGGGTCTGCTGCGCGCCGACCGAGGGGGCGTCGTTGACGAAGATCTCGTCCAGCGGCACGCCCTTCGAGGACAGGCCCGGCGCGAAGCCGGCCAGGACCAGGAGCAGCAGGGCCGAGGCGGCCCAGACGCGGCGCGGCGAGCGGTCGATGAGCCCGGCGATCCGGCGCCACACCGCGTGCCCCTCGGTGGTGGCGTCGGCGGGCTTGGGGGTGGCGGGCCAGTAGGCGGCCCGCCCGAGCAGCACCAGGACGGCGGGCAGGAAGGTCAGCGCGCTGAGCGCCGCGCAGACGATGCCGATGGCGCCGACCGGCCCGAGGGCCCGGTTGTTGGTCAGGTCGCTCGCGAGCAGCGCCAGCAGCCCGAGGGCCACCGTGGCCGCACTGGCGGTGACGGCTCCCACGGAGCGGCGTACGGCGGCCAGCGCGGCGGCGGCGCGGTCGCCCCGCACGGCCAGCTCCTCCCGGAAGCGGGCCGCGATGAGGAGGGCGTAGTCGGTCGCGGCGCCGATCACCAGGATCGACAGGATCCCCTGCACCTGCCCGTCCACCCGGACGGCGCCCCGGTCGGCCAGCGCGTACACCACCGCGCAGGCGAGCCCGAGGGCGAGCACCGCACTGAAGATGATCACCAGCGGGAGCAGCACGCTGCGGTAGACCAGCAGCAGGATCAGCAGCACCGCCCCGAGGGCCACCCCGAGCAGTAGCCCGTCGATCCCGGCGAAGGCGTCCTTGAGGTCCGCCTGCGCGGCGGCGGGCCCGGCGATCTGCACGGAGGCGCCGGGCACCTGCCCCGCCGCCTGCCGCACCTCGTCCAGCACCGCGGGCAGCTCCTCGCCGAGGTCGGGGGCCAGCGGTACGACGGCCTGGAGGGCCTGGCCGTCCTCGGAGGGGAAGGCGGGGGAGGGCGCCCCGGCGATCCCGGTCCGGCCGGCGAGCGCGCCGACGGCCCGGGTGGCGGCCTCCTGCTGGGCGCCGGTCATCCGCTCGCCGTCGGTGGTCCACACCAGGACGGCGGGCACGGAGGCGGCGTTCTCGAAGGCTTTCCGGGCCTCGACGACCTGGGTGGACTCGGCGCTGCGCGGCAGGAAGGCCGCCTGGTCGTTCGTGGCGACCTCGCCCAGCTTTCCGGCGTACGGGCCGAGGGTGCCGCCGATGCCGAGCCAGGCGATCAGCAGCACGAGCGGCACGAGCCAGAAGGCCCAACGGGGTGTCTTTTTCACAGCAGGTCCTCGCACGCGAGTCGAAGGGGACAGCGGATCCACAGAGTGAGTCAACGATAAAGAATGTCAATCATCGAGACATCTTATGCTGATCCCATGCATGCGACCGACGCCTCCCCACCCGTACTTCCGGCCGACGACCCCATCGGGTTGCAGTCCTTCGCCGTTCTGCTGCGCCGGATGAACGCGGAGTTCAATCGCATCGCGCAGGAATTCGCCCACGCGCAGGGCCTCCACCTCACCGACGTGCAGGCGATGATCGCCGTGCTGGACGCGGACGCCGACGGCCCCGGCGGGCCCATGACCCCCGGCAGGCTCCGCAAGCACATGAACCTCACCTCGGGCGCGATGACCGCCTGCCTGGACCGGCTGGAGCGGACGGGGCACATCCGCCGGGTCCGCGCCGCCGACGACCGCCGGGTGGTGCACCTGCACTATGAGGAGCGGGCCCGCCAGGTGGCCCGCGAGTACTTCCGCCCGCTGGCCCTCGGCACGGACGCCGCCCGCGCCCGCTTCGGGGAGGACGAACTGCGCGTGGTGGTCCGCTTCCTCGCCGAGATGAACACCCAGCTCTCGGCCCTCGGCCGCTGAGGTACGGGCGTTCGGCATGCGGGGGGTGGGCGCGGGGCGCACGCTGGTCCGAGGAGCCGCCCCCGGCGGCTCGCCAGGTCCGGTCGGAGGAGGCAGCCGTGCCCCACTACCCGCCCATCGCCGATCACGGGATGATCGGTGATCTCCAGACCGCCGCCCTGGTCTCGTCCGAGGGCACGATCGACTGGTGGTGCACCCCCCGCTTCGACTCCCCGAGCGTCTTCGCCTCGCTCCTGGACGCCGAGCGCGGCGGCCACTGCCGGTTCACGGCGGACCTGCGCGGCGAGGACGGCGCGACCACCCGGCAGATCTACCTCTCCGACACGGCCGTCCTCGTCAACCGGTACCTGGCCCCCGGCGGAGTCGGCGAGGTGGCCGACTTCATGGATCCCGTCGAGGGCACCGAGCCCACCGCCCGGCACCGCATCGTCCGGGTCGCGCGCGTCGTCCGCGGCAGCCTGCCCTTCACGTTCAGCTGCCGCCCGCGCTTCGACTACGGGAAGGCCCCGCACACCCTGGTGCAGACCGACGACCACTCCGTGGTGCTGCACGGGCCGGGGACGGACCTGCACGTCCAGGCCACCGCACCGGTCGCCCTGCACGCGGACGGCGAGGACGTCACCGCCTCCTTCACCCTCGCCGCCGGCGAGGTCGCGGCCGTGGTGCTGACCAGCGAGGTGAGCGGCGGGCCCGCCCCCGCCTCGCCCACCCTGCCCGAGATCGCCGACCGGCTGGCGGGCTGCCGCGCCTTCTGGCTCTCCTGGCTGCGCTCGTCGACGTACCGCGGGCGCTGGCGGGACATCGTCAACCGGTCGGCCATCACCCTCAAGTTGCTCACCTACGCCCCGACCGGCGCCCCCATCGCCGCCGCCACCATGGGACTGCCCGAGCAGATCGGCGGCGAACGCAACTGGGACTACCGCTACACCTGGGTGCGCGACGCCTCCCTGTCCGTACGGGCCCTGATCGACCTCGGGTTCACCGCCGAGGCCAATGCCTTCCGGCGCTGGCTGCGCGACCGCATCGAGGCCGGGGCCACCGCCTCCGGCGATCCCTTGCAGATCATGTACCGGATCGACGGCGACCCCCACCTCACCGAGGAGGTCCTGGACCACTGGGAGGGGTACCGGGGCTCGTCGCCGGTACGCGCGGGGAACGCCGCCGCGGACCAGGTCCAGCTGGACATCTACGGCGAGGCGGCCGACGCCCTCGCCCAGGGCGCCGACATGGGGGCCGTCCGCGGCTGGAAGGCCGTCAGCGATGTCCTGGACTGGCTCGCCGACCACTGGGACCGGCCCGACGAGGGCATCTGGGAGACCCGCGGCGGCCAGAAGAACTTCACCTACAGCCGGCTGATGACCTGGGTCGCCTTCGACCGCGGACTCCGGCTCGCCCGCACCTACTCCCGGCCCGCCGACACCGCCCGCTGGACCGAGGTCCGCGACGCCGTCTTCCAGCAGATCATCGACCGCGGCTGGAACGAGGAGCGGCAGGCGTTCGTCCAGCACTACGACACCGACGTGCTCGACGCCTCCCTGCTGCTGATGCCACGCGTCGGCTTCCTCTCCCCGCACGACCCGGCCTGGCTCAGCACCCTCGACGCCATGGACCGGGAGCTGGTGAGCGACAGCCTCGTCTACCGCTACGACCCGGCCGCCTCCCCCGACGGACTGCGCGGCTCCGAGGGCACCTTCAACCTGTGCAGCTTCCTCTACGTGGAAGCCCTCGCCCGCTCCGGCCGGCCCGCGCAGGCCCGGTACGCGTTCGACAAGATGCTCACCTACGCCAACCACGTCGGGCTCTTCGCCGAGGAGATCGGCCCCTCCGGTGAGCAACTGGGCAACTTCCCGCAGGCGTTCACCCACCTCGCGCTGATCGCGGCCGCCATGGCCCTCGACGAGCAGCTGGACCGGGCGGAGGCCCACCCGGAAACCGACACCGGCGGCGCGTACCCCCGTACGGGCTGGCGCCCGGGCGGGGCGTGACGGCGGCCGGCCAGAACCGCGGAGGCACCCGTGTCCGGGACCCGGAACACCCAGCGGCAGCCGTCGGCGGCGGCGCGGCGGCGCGTCCTCGCCCCGCTCGCGCTCGCGCAGTTCATCTGCAGCTTCGCGGGCTCCAACATGAACGTGATGATCAACGACATCAGCGAGGACCTGGACACCACCGTCCAGGGCGTGCAGACCGCCATCACCGTCTTCCTGCTGGTCATGGCCGCGCTGATGATCCCGGGAGGCAAGCTCACCGACCGCTACGGCCGCAAGCGCTGCCTCATGGCGGGCCTGTTCGTCTACGGCGTCGGCGCCCTGCTGAGCGCCGCCGCGCCGGGCCTGGGCGTGCTGATCCTCGGCAACTCGATCCTGGAGGGCATCGGCACGGCCCTCCTCATCCCGCCCGTCTACATCCTCACCACACTGCTGTTCACGGACACCACCTCACGCGCCCGCGCCTTCGGCGTCATCATGGCGCTGGGCGGGATCGGCGCGGCCGCGGGGCCCCTCATCGGCGGCCTGATCACCACCGGACTGAGCTGGCGGGCGGCCTTCGTGTTCCAGGCCCTGGTCATCGCCGTGATCATCGTCCTCAGCCGGCGTCTGGAGGACCCGCTGCCGCCCGATCCGGAACGGCCCTTCGACACCACCGGCGCGGTCCTGTCCGCCGTGGGCCTGGTCCTCGTCGTCATGGGCATCCTCGCGGCCGACGACAACGTCTGGCTGATGATCGCCCTGCTCGTCCTCGGCGCCCTCGTGCTCCTGTGGTTCTTCCGCTCGATCCGCGCCAAGGAGCGGGCGGGGCGGGAACCCCTGCTGTCCACCGGCCTGTTCCGGGTCCGGACCTCCAACCTCGGCCTGGTCACCCAGAACGTCCAGTGGCTGCTGCTGATGGGCTCCTCGTTCACCGTCGCCGCCTACCTCCAGGTCGTCCGCGGCTACGACGCCATCCAGACGGGCGTCGTCTTCACCGCCGCCACCCTCGGCCTGCTGGTGACCTCGCTCGCCGCCGAACGCCTCGCGCGGCGGCGGTCCCAGCGCGGCCTGATCATCACCGGCTTCGTCGTGACCCTCGCCGGCATCGTCCTGCTGGTCGCGATGGCCGGCGCCTCGGGCGGCCCCTGGGCGCTCACCCCCGGCCTGCTCCTGATCGGGCTGGGCCTGGGCGTGATGCTCACCCCGTCGGTGAACGTCGTCCAGTCGAGCTTCCCCGAGGAGCAGCAGGGCGAGATCTCCGGGCTCTCGCGCAGCGTCTCGAACCTCGGCTCCTCCCTCGGCACGGCGGTCGCCGGCACCATCCTGGTCTCCTCGCTCACCACCGGCGCCTACGCCGCGGCCATGATCGCCCTCGCCGTCATCGGGCTGGCCGGACTGGTCGCGGCCGTACTCCTGCCACGCGGCCGGCCGGCTCAGAAGGCGTAGCGGATGCGCAGCCAGGGGGCGTTGGCCGCCACCAGACGGCGGACGGTCTCCACCGCCTCCGCCTTGCGGGCGGTGTCGTAGCGGACGTTCCAGCCGCCGTTCTCCGAGCGCTTGGCCTGCTGGAGCTCCGGGCGCCACAGGACCTCCTCGGCGCGGGGATGCCAGGCCAGGTTCAGCTCGTGCAGGTCCCGGTTGTGCGTCAGCATGATCACCTCGGCCCCGGCCTGCTCCTTCACCGCGCGCGGCAGCACCTCGTCCATGTGCTGGAGCAGCAGTGCCCAGTCCTGCTCCCAGCCGGGCCGCACCACGACGGGCGAGAGGTTGAAGTGCACCTCGTACCCGGCCTCAAGGAAGTCCCCGGCGGCCGCGATGCGCTGCTCCACCGGGCTGGTACGGATGTCCAGCAGCCGGGAGTCCCCCGGCGGCATCACCGAGAAGCGCACCCGGGTCCGGCCGCGCGGGTCCAGGAGCAGCAGGTCGGGGTTGACGAACTTGGTGGCGAAGGACGCCTTGGCCGTGGGCCAGCGGGAGAAGGCGTGCACCAGGTCCGCCGTGTTGTCGCTGACCAGGGCGTCCACGGAGCAGTCGCTGTTCTCCCCGATGTCGTAGATCCAGGCGCTCGCGTCGCACTGGTTCGGCTCCCGCTTCGGGCCCTGGCGGGCGATGTGCCGGGCGAGATGGCCGATGATCCCGTCGATGTTGGTGAACACCGTGATCGGGTTGGCGTACCCCTTGCGGCGCGGTACGTAGCAGTAGGCGCAGGCCATGGCGCAGCCGTTCGCCGGACCGGGCGCGATCCAGTCCGCCGACCTGCCGTTCGGCCGCGTGGTCAGGGTCTTGCGCTCGCCGAGCACCAGGACCTCGCTCTTGACCCGCACCCAGCGCTCCAGGTTGCCCTCGTTGCCGTGCAGGCCCGGGATGCGCCAGTGCGAGTCCACCTCCACCACCCGCGCCCCGGGGAAGCGCGCCAGCACCTCCCGGCCGCGCGGCGAGGCGGCCGCCGCCGGCTCGGCGTGGATCTCCCGCACCGCGAGCAGCCGCCGGGCGGCGGGGGAGTCCCGGTACGACGGGCCGGGCGGCGGCCCCGGGCGGGACTCCCGCGGGGTGCGCGGGGGACCGTACTCCAGCTCCTCCAGCCCGAACAGCCCGTCCTCCTGGCCACCGGGTACCTGCGGCGGCCGGGCCTGGCCCATGCGTGTGCTCCCGCTCGCTCGTTCCGACGTCCGCCCCGCCCGTTTCGGGTGGGTCCGGTCCGTCCACTGTAGGCGCCCCGGCCCCCGTGGCGCGTACGCCGTTTCCGCGGTCCGGGCCGGGGCAAGCGGGGGGCATGCCGCCGAGTGGAAGGGGCGCCGGTCATGGGGCACGAGGTGACAGCGGACGGACGTGCCGGTGCCGGCCCGGACGAGCGGGTGCGCGAACGCGCCCCCGACCGGCCCGGTGAGCTCTCCTGGCGCTCGTGGCGGGCCGTACTGCGCGGCACCGTACGGGAGTTCACGGACGACGAGCTGGCCGACCGGGCGGCGGCCCTGACCTACTTCGGGGTGCTGGCGCTCTTCCCCGGCCTGCTGGTCCTGGTGTCCTTGCTGGGCCTCGTCGGCGAGTCCACGACCCAGCGGGTGCTGGACGCGGTCAGCGGGCTGACGCCCGCCTCCGTCCAGGACGTGATCGGGGACGCCGTGACACAGCTCCAGGGCCGCGGCGGCCTCGGATCCGTGGTCGCCGTCGCCGGTCTGGCCATGGCCCTGTGGTCCGCCTCCGGTTATGTCGCCGCCTTCATCCGCGCCTCCAACGCCGTCTACGACGTGCCCGAGGGCCGCCCGGTGTGGAAGGTCCTGCCGCTGCGCCTCGCGCTGACCGTCACGCTGATGCTGCTGGCCTGCGCGAGCGCGCTGATCGTGGTCTTCACCGGGGGCGTGGCCCGGCAGGCCGGTGCGCTGCTCGGGATCGGGGACACCGCGCTGCTCGTCTGGTCGATCGCGAAATGGCCCGTGCTGGTGGTGCTCGTCGCCGCCATGATCGCGCTGCTGTACTGGGCCGCGCCGAACGCCAAGGGCCGGGGTTTCCGCTGGGTCACCCCCGGCAGCTTCGTGGCCCTGGCGATCTGGCTGGCCGCCTCCGCGGGCTTCGCCTTCTACGTGGCGAACTTCGGCTCCTACGACAAGACGTACGGCACGGTCGCCGGTGTGATCGTCTTCCTGGTGTGGCTGTGGCTCGCCAACCTGGCCGTCCTCCTCGGCCTGGAGTTCGACGCGGAGCTGTCCCGTCAGCGGGCCATCGCGGGCGGCATGACCCCGGACGACGAGCCGTATGTACGCCCCCGCGACACCCGGGAGTGGAACGACAAGGCGCGTCGCCGCCTGGCCTGAGGGCCCGTCGGGTACGGCCGGGCCGCGCGGCCCGGCCGTACCCGCCCCCTCACTCCCGCGTCAGCGCGGGCACCGGCCGCGGACGGCCTTCGGCGTCGATGGCGACGAAGGTCAGCCGGGCGGTGGCCACCTCGGTGGCGGGGGTGGTGGTGGCGTTCCAGCGTTCGGCGGTGACCCGCACGGCCACCGTCATCGAGGTCCGCCCGGCCCGGTCGAGCGCGGCGTGGACCGTGAGCAGGTCCCCGGCGCGGGCCGGTGCCAGGAAGGTCATGCGGTCGACCGAGACGGTCACCGCGGGCCCGTCCGCGTGGCGTCCGGCGGAGGCGGCGGCCGCGTCGTCGATGAGCTTCATCACGACGCCGCCGTGGATGGTGCCGTAGAGGTTGGTGTCGTGCTCGCTCATGATGTGGGCGAGGGTCACACGGGAGTCGGCCGGTGCCTTGTGGGCCCTGGAGCCTGCGGTGGTGTCCGCGGTCACGGAACTCTCCTTCGCGAGTCGTGGCATGCCCGGGGACCGGCGCGGGCGCGAAGGAACGGCGGACCCGTCGGGGCCCGCCGTCGCCGGCCCGCCCACGAGGCCACCGAGATCACCGCGCGCGGCTGTCGCGCACGGGCAGCGGCAGGTCTTCGGACTCGCGGGCACGCCTGCCGGGGTTCTCCCGGCGGGCTCCTACTGGCCGTCGCTTCCCAGGCCCGGACGGGCCCAGTGCTTCAGAACGGCGGTCGTTCCCGCTCACCGCTGCGGGGCAGTCCCGGATTCCCACCGGGTTCCCTCTTGCGACGCCTCCCGCCCGGACGGCGGGGGCGAACCAGCTGCACGGCACACCCTAGGCCACGGGGTGCCGGGCGGAGCCGCCGCTCGCGCGTGAGCCGCACCTCACCCGAGCCGGTACCTTGTTGCACATAACTTGCAAGAAAGATCCGTATGCGAAAGGGGAGGCCGTGGGCGCTCCGGTGGTGCTGGGCATCGAGTCGTCGTGCGACGAGACCGGGGCGGGGATCGTGTCCGGCGGCAGACTCCTCGCCCATGTCGTCGCGTCGAGCATGGACGAGCACGCCCGCTTCGGCGGCGTCGTCCCGGAGATCGCGGCCCGCGCCCACCTCCAGGCGTTCAACCCGGTCGTCCAGGAGGCCCTGGACCGGGCCGGGATGCGGATGCGCGACATCGACGCCGTGGCCGTCACCACCGGACCGGGCCTCTCCGGCGCCCTCCAGGTCGGCCTCGCCGGGGCCAAGAGCCTGGCCTTCGCCGCCGGGGTACCGCTCTACGGCGTCCACCACCTGGCCGGGCACGTCGCCGCCGACACCCTGGAGCACGGCCCGCTGCCGGATCCGTGCGTGGTCCTCATCGTGTCCGGCGGCCACACCTCGCTGCTCCTCGTACGGGACCTGGTGCGCGACCCGATCCTGCACCTCGGCGACACCGTCGACGACGCCGCCGGCGAATGCTTCGACAAGGTGGCCCGCGTCTTCGGCCTGCCCTATCCGGGCGGGCCCGCCATCGACCGCGCCGCCCGGACCGGGAACCCCCGTGCGGTGGCCTTCCCGCGCCCGCTGACCGGGCCGCGCGACGACCCGTACGCCTTCTCCTTCTCCGGGCTCAAGACGGCGGCCGCCCGCTGGGCCGAGCGGCACCGGCAGAACGGCGAGGAGATCCCGCTCGCCGACGGCGCCGCCTCCCTCCAGGAGGCCGTCGCGGACGTGCTCACCCGCAAGGCGCTGGCCGCCTGCCGGGAGTACGCGGTGCGCACCCTGGTCGTCGTCGGCGGGGTCGCGGCCAATTCACGGGTACGGGCGCTCGCGGAGCGACGGTGCGCGGCGGCGGGCGTCGAGCTGCGGGTCCCGCCGCTCACGCTGTGCACCGACAACGGGGCGATGATCGCCGCCGTCGGGGACCTGCTGGTGCGCGCGGGCGCGGAGCCCGCACAGCTCGACCTCTCGATCGACCCGTCCGCGCCGCTGGAGTACGCGGCCCTGCATCCGGCGGCTCCGCGGCCGGCGGTGGCGGCGGGGCGGTAGGGGTCAGGCCCGCTCGGGGGTGAAGGGGTGCAGGGAGTCCGCGCCCGGGCCGACGATGCCGTAGCTGCTCTCCGGGACCTCGTGCCAGGCGCCCGGCAGATCGCCGAGGGGTTCCGAGACCACCAGGCGGGTCTCGTCCGAGACTTCCTGGAGGAAGCGCATGTCGGGGTGGAGCCTGCGCAGGGAGTCCACGCGGCTGCTGTAGAAGAGCGAGCGGGACGTGCCCTGGCTGGAGTAGCGGAAGGCCCACACGCTCGTGCCGTCGGTCACCGCCACCGTCATCTGCATCGGGTTCTCCACCCCGTGGTCGCGGCCGATGCGTTCCACCGTGCCGACCATCCGGGCCACCGCCCCCGGCGGGTCCGTCTCCAGGCCGAAGCTGAGCGCCAGGTAGAACATCGTCTCGGAGTCCGTCGTGCCCTCGATCTCCGGGTAGAGGAGCGGGTCGACGAGCATCGCCAGATCGCGGCGCATCGCGTGGAAGCCGGAGATGGCGCCGTTGTGCATCCACATCCAGCGGCCGTGCCGGAAGGGGTGGCAGTTCGTCTGCTGCACCGCCGTACCCGTCGACGCCCGGATGTGGGCGAAGAACAGCGGCGAGGTGACGTGGTCCGCGAGCTCCCGCAGATTGCGGTTGTTCCAGGCGGGGCCGACGTCCCGCAGCAGCGCGGGGGTGCCGTCGTTGCCGTCCGAGTACCAGCCCACCCCGAAGCCGTCGCCGTTCGTCGTCTCCACGCCCAGCTTCGAATGCAGACTCTGGTCGATCAGCGAGTGGGCCGGTTTGTACAGGATGGTGTCGAGCAGCAGAGGGGTTCCCGAATACGCCAGCCACCGGCACATGAGCGCTCACCCGACCCGTCGCCCCGTCCGGTGCGCTGCCGCCGCGCACGGGTGGACGGGGGCCGAGCCCATCGCGCGGAGGGCGCCCCGACGCCGCTCCCATTCTCACGCCGGGTGCCCGGGGTCGCCACAGGGGGCGGGCGCCGCCCCCCGCCCGCGGCTACCAGCCGAAGCGGCGGTCTGCCACCGCCGCGAACTCCTCGAAGCTCAGCACGCGGTCGCCGTTCTGGTCGGCGGCGTCGAACAGCGCCGAGGACTCCTCGTCGTCCCCGACGCCCCAGAAGGGGATCACCCCCTGCGCGGCGAGGGTCGGGCCCTTGGAGCGCAGGGCGCCGATGACCTCGGCACGGGTCAGCGTCCCGTCCTGGTCGAGGTCGAGGGCGTCGAACAGGCGCCGGGCCTTCTCGCTCATCACATGGGTCCTCTCCGCGGTGCGTGCGCCGTCCGGTGGGGCGCGCGTTGCCCAGGAGGACGCGGTACGCCCGCGCGGGGTTGCCTCGCGGGGCTTCTCATCGCCCGGTCACGCGTACGGGTCGAAGGGGATGCCCGGCGGTTTGGCCTTGGCCAGGTGGGAGGCGAAGGAGCCGTCCTTGAGGCCGAAGTGCGCACTGCCGAAGTCCGCCTGGCTCAGCTTCTCCCGCAGGCCCGCGGGATAGCCCGACCAGCCGACGAGCGTCGGGAACTGCCAGGTCCCGCGGTGGTTCTCCGGCGGTTCGTCGTTGGTGTTCGCCGCGCGGAAGCAGTGCGTCCCGATGCCGTCCTTGTGGTAGACGACCTTGGCATGGCTGCCGTCCCAGCGGATCCGGTCCCGGGCGTGGACGGTGAAGTCCCCGTGCGCGGAGGTCGCGACGTACTTCGCCTCCCCGCCCTGCACCCACACCACCACGTGCTCCCAGTCGTGCCGGTGGCCCCCGAGGCTGATGCCGGGAATCGCCTGGTCCTTCTCGAAGTACAGCGCGTACACGATCGCGCACCAGCCGTTGTTGCAGCTGGCGCGGGAGTAGCCGTTGGTGTTGGCGAGGTCCGAGGCGTCCCGGCAGCTGCCGTTCAGGGCGCCGGTGGGGGACAGGCCGGCGTTCAGCACGCCGGTGGGGCCTATCGCGGGCGTCGGATAGCAGCCGTCCGTGTCGTAGTCGTAGGCCGGCTGGAACGCCCGTTCCATCGCGTCGGCGTTCCCGGGCAGGGCCGGCGGCGGGGCGGCGAAGGCCACCTGGGGGACGGCGAGGACCAGGGCGAGGGCGCCGCCGAGGACTCCGAGGGATCTTCTGGTGCGCCAACTCAGGTGCAAAGCATGTCTCCTGACGTGACGTCATGACGGCGGGAGGTGCGTACCGACCCGTCGGCCGGTACGTCCGCAGGCATCCTTGGGCACCGGAGCCCGGGCGGCAAGAGGCCCGCGCCACGCGACGGCCGCGCAAACGGAACCGAACGCGTTCAGCATCCCTCTCACAGGTCGTACAGGCGCCCAGGAGTGAGGAGTTCGGCATGGACGGAAGGCAGCCCAAGGAGATCGCGGCCGCATGGGCACTCACCTGCGCGGCCGTCGCCGCGCACGCCGCGGTCTGGGCGCTCGGCGCGTTCGTCGTGGCGCCCACCGGCTACGACGAGCTGACGGCCACCTCCGGCACCGGCGGCGCGGCCCGCCAGCTCGCCCTCTCCGGCGGGGTGCTGCTCCTCTTCCTCGCCGGCTGGCTGGCCGTGGGCCTGCGGATGCGGGCGGGCCACGGCTGGGCCCGGCTGGTCCTCGCCCTGATCGGGGTCGGCTCCCTGCTCTTCCTCGCCAACGACTTCTCCATGAGCGGTACGGAACTCGGCCTCTGGCCCCTCCTGTCGGCCGTCCCCGACCTGCTCGCCGCCGCCGTCGTGGTCCCGATGTACCTCCCCGCGGCCCGCACCCACTTCCTCACCCGGCCGCACGGGGCCTGACCTGGCACGATCCGCGACCGGACCCCGAACGTCCGCGGCCTGCCCCCCCCGCACGATCTGCGGCCCGGGGCCCGTCCGGCCGCAGGCCCTCCCGAATTCCGCCCGGCGCACGCTCCGACTATGCTCCGGCGAGTGCCGCCCGCCCCCTTGTTCGAACGGGCGGGCCGCACCCGTGCGAAGAGTTCCAGGAGTTCAGTGGTGATCGGGCGTCAGAAAGAACGGGCGTTCATCGCCGAGGCACTCTCCCCGCACGCGGCGGCCGCCTCCGTGCTGCTGCTCGGAGAGCCCGGCGTGGGCAAGACCCTGCTGCTCGACACCGCCGCCGAGGAGGCCGGGCGGGCCGGGACCCGGGTGCTGCGGGTCCGCGGCAACACCGCCGAGACCGGCCTCGCCTTCGCCGGCCTGCACCAGCTGCTCCGGCCCGTCCTGGACGGCGTGGACGCCCTGCCGGTCCGTCAGCGCCGCGCCCTGCTCAGCGCCTTCGGCCTCGGCGAGGACCCCACCCCGCCCGACCTGATGATGATGAGCCTTGCCGTCCTCACCCTCACCTCCCAGGTGGCCTCGGCCGGGCCGCTGCTGCTCGCCGTGGACGACGCCCAGTGGCTCGACCGGGGCAGCTGCCAGGTGCTGGGCTTCCTCGCCCGGCGCCTCGCCGGCGAGTCCATCGGCCTGCTCGTCGCCGCGCGCGGATCCCACCGGCCCGACTGGCTGGACCCGTCCGTCCCGCTGCTGGTGGTGACCGCGCTCGCACCCGCCGAGGCGGAGGAACTGCTCAGCGCGCAGCCCGAACCGCCCGTCGGCCCGGCCCGCCGCCAGGTCCTCGCCACCGCCGCCGGGAACCCCCTGGCCCTGGTGGAGCTGGCCCGTTCGGCCGCGCGGGACGGGCGGGTCCCCGCCACCGGGCCCGTGCCCGTCCCCGTCACCGACCTGCTGGAGCGGACCTTCGCCGACCGGGTCGACGCACTGCCCGGGGCCACCCGTGAGGCCCTGCTCGTGGCGGCCGCCGCCGAGGGCGTGGGGCTGCCCGAGGTCATGGCCGCGCTGCCGCCCGGAACCCCCGCGGACGTATGGCTCCCGGCCGAACGGGCCGGACTGGTACGGCTGCACGCGGACCGGATCGACTTCCGCCACCCCCTGATCCGCTCCGCGATCTACGGCGCCGCCCCCTTCGCCGAGCGCCGGCGCGCCCACCTCGCCCTGGCCGACGTCCTCACGGACGACCCCGACCGCCGCGCCTGGCAGCTGTCCGCCGCCACCGTCACCCCCGACGTCTCGGTCTCCACCGCCCTGGAGGCGGCCGCACTGCGGGCGCTGGGCCGGGGAGCCGTCGCCGAGGCCCTGGCCGGGCTGGAACGGGCCGCCCAGCTGCACCCGGCCCCGAGCGCACGCGCCCGCCTCCAGGCCACCGCCGCCTACGCGGCCGTCGTCGCGGGGGACATCGCACGCGCCGAGGAACTGGCCGCGCTGGCCTCCCGGCTCGACGGGGACCCGGAGGCCCTGCGCTGGATCTCCGCGTTCAGCGGGCTCGTCGAAATGCTCATGCTGCGGATGGAACGGGCCTTCTGCCTGGTCGTACCGGACGATCTGCCCGGCCCCGCGCAGATCGACGGGGGCATCTCCACCATCGCCACCGGCATCGTCTACCACTCCGGCATCCCCGCCCAGCGCGAGCGGATCCTCCCCATGCTCGCCGCCCGCGACGGCGACCCCGCCCTGGCCACGCACCCCTTCCACCTCTGGGACATCGGCGTCACCGACCCCTACCGGCACGGCGCCGCCGTACGCGGCCACCTGCCGGCCGTCACCGCCGCCCCCGGCCTGCTCCCCACCCACAAGCACACCCTCGGCGTGCTGTGCATGATCCTCGACGAGACCGAGACCGCGGTGAGCCTGCTCGGCGAGGTGGTGAACCCGCAGTGGGAGGACGCCGCCGACTTCCACGCCGGGACCACCGCCGCCGACCTCGCCCTGGCCCACCTCGACTGCGGCCGCTGGGCCGACGCCCGCCTCGGCGTCGAACGCCTCGCGGACCGCTTCCTCTCCGGCCGCCGCAACCTCGGCACCGTACGGGCCCTCGCCGTCCTCGCCACCCTGTGCGCCCTCACCGGGGAGACCACCGAGGCCCAGCGCCACGCGGCGGCGGTCCTCGCCGTCACCGAACCGGCCTGCGCCCTCGCCACCACCGTCCGCGCCCGCCGGGCCGCCGCCTGCGCCGCCACCGCCCTCGGGGACCACGCCGCCGCCCACCGCCACCTCCGCGCGCTCTTCGACGGATCCGGCGCACCCCTCCATTACCACCTCTCCTGCTACGCCGTCGCGGACCACGCGGCCGCCGCCGTGCTCACCGGGCAGGCCGAGGAGGCCCGTACCGTCCTGGAACGGGTCACCGCCGAGGTCGGGGACGGCGCCTCCCTGCGCATGCGGCAGATCCTGCTGCGCGCCGCCGCGCTCCTCGCCGCACCGGCCGAGGCGGGCCCGTACTTCCGCCAGGCCCTGGACGAACCGGCCGGGCAGCGCTGGCCCTTCGAACGCGGCCAGGTCTGGCTGGAGTACGGCGAATGGCTGCGCAGGCAGCGCCAGATCGCGGAGGCCCGCACCGCCCTGACCAAGGCCCGCGAGATCTTCGAGGGCCTGGGCGCCGCGCCCTGGGCGGCCCGCGCCGAGGCCGAACTGCGGGCGGCCGGGGTCGCCGTGGAGTCGACACGGCGCAGCGCGCTGCGCTCGCTCAGCCCGCAGCGGCAGCGCATCGTCCGGCTGGCGGCGAGCGGACTGACCAACCGGGAGATCGGGGAACGGCTCGTGCTCTCCCCGCGCACCGTCGGCACCCACCTCTACCAGGCGTTCCCGGTGCTCGGGGTGACCTCGCGCAGTCAGCTGCGCGATGTCGTCGAGGGAGAACCGGGGGACTGAGAGGACGACGTACGTCATGTGACGGATGGCAGCGGCGCCGTCCCGTCCGAGAGTGGGAGCCGAACACCCCGCACCGCACCCGGAGTCGCCCATGGCCGTCGTCCGTTCCACCTCCCGGCTGGCCCCGTCCGAACGGGCCGACCACTGGCACGACCTGGTGTCGGGCACCTTCATCCCGCTCGACGTGGACCTCCACGAGCGCCTGCCCTCGCCCGGGACGATCAGCAGCGACCGGCTCGGCCCGCTCCAGGTCTCCGTGGTCGAGGCCGGCCCGCAGACCGTCTCGCGCAGCGCACGCCGGATCGCCCAGGGCGGCGGCGAGTACCTGACCGTCACCCTCCAGCAGCGCGGCACCGCCCGGCTGACCCAGGACGGCCGCCAGGCCCTGGTACGGCCGGGCACCTTCACCTGCTCGGACGCCGGACGGCCCTACCGCCGCGAGCAGCCCGACGAGTTCCGCTTCACGGCCTTCCGGGTACCCAAACAGGGCCTCGGCCTCTCCGACACCGACCTGAGGGCCGTCACCGGCACCCTCTTCCACGGCGGCCGCGGCACCTCCGGGCTCGTGGCGGGCTATCTGCACCGGCTGGCCGAGCAGGCCGCCGGCTTCGACGCGGGCACCGCCCACCGGCTGGCCCTCACCGCCACCGACCTGCTCGCGGTCCTGGTCCGCGAACGCCAGGGCCGGCTGGACCCGCGCGCCCCAGAAGCCGCGCGGGGCATGCTGGCCCGCGTCCAGGAGTACGTACTGAGCCGGCTCGGCGACCCCGGACTGTGCCCGGAGCGAATCGCCGCCGAGCACCATGTCTCGGTGCGCTACCTGCACAAGCTGTTCCGGGCCGAGGGGACCACGGTGGGCCGCTGGATCCTCCGGGAGCGGCTGGAGCGCTGCCGCCGGGAGCTGGCGCGGGGGAGCGCACCGGCGGTGTCGGCGGTGGCCCAGCGCTGGGGCTTCGTCAGCCCCTCGCATTTCAGCCGGGCGTTCCGGGCGGCGTACGGGATGTCGCCGCGGGAGTGGCAGGCGTACAGCCGCAGCGGCGGCGCCCGGCCGGGCGAGGACTGACCCCGCCCGGCCCGGCGCCCGGCCCGCGGCGCGTCACAGCGTGCGGCGCACACCCGCCTGCCGCTCCAGGTTGCGCAGCTGCACCCCGAGATCGCCCTCCACCGCGTGATGCGCCGGCCCGCTGCGGCCGATCGGCAGCACCTCCTCGCCCCGCATGTCCTCCAGCATCAGCGCGTACGCCGCGTACGCGGACACCAGCGCCACCAGCAGCCCGAACGCCCCGGCCGTGTAACCGAGCCAGTCCGCCCCGGTCAGCCCGGCCAGGCCGGTCGCCGCCCAGCGGGGCAGGGAGACCACCAGGACGAGCCACAGGGCGCGTTTGGGCCGGGTCACCGCCGCCATCAGCGCGCCGAAGCACAGCAGAGTGAGGTTGAAGACGCCGAGCACCCGGTGGCCGCCGGCCGCCCCCACCCCCATGACCAGGGCGTACGCGAGCCAGCTGCCCGCGAAGGTGCCCATGAGGGTGGCCGCGACGACATCCCGGGCGCCGAAGGCGAGGACGCTCACGAGGAACTGGAGGGCGAAGGCGGGCAGCACGCACAGCGCCACGGCCCGGCGGTCCGCCGCCTCCAGGATCCCGAGCTGCAGACAGCCCGTCAGCACGGAGGCGATCGCCACGGTGAAGAAACCGAGCGGCATGGGCGAGGCGATCGGGTGCAGGTTGATCCGCGTCATCGCCCGCAGATCCGGCTCGAACCGCCGCCCGGAACCACCCGCCTGCCTCCCGGCCGTTCCGTCCCCGGTATCCGCCGGGATGGGTCCCGTACTCATCGGCCGGTCCTCCCCGCTCAGTGCGCGAAGCACGGGTCGACGGGACCCGGGGCGGCCGCCCCGGGCACGGTGTCCTCGCGCGCGGCCCGCCACGCGTGGTGCCGCCCGGACTCGGCGACCGCCTCGGCCATCGCCTCGGCCTGGCGGGCCCCAGAGGCGTAGCCGCCGAAGCGGGCGACGGGGCTCCACGCCGGGGAGACCGGCGGAACGGCCTCCTCCAGACCGGCGTACTCGGCCCCGGCGTGCACCACGCGCCCGCCGACCACCGTCAGCACGGACTCGATCTCCGGGATCTCCGCCTCGGGCACGCTGAGGTAGTCGTGCGAGAGGACCGCCAGGTCGGCGTAACACCCCTCCCGCAGCACGCCCTTCACCTCCTCCTCGCCGGTCAGCCGCGCCCCGCCCCGGGTGTACAGGGCCAGGGCCTCCTCCCGGCCGAGCAGCTGCGCCGCCGGCCGCAGGGCGCTCCCGCCGACGGTGCGCCCGGTGACCAGCCAGTGCAGCGCCACCCAGGGGTTGTACGAGGACACGCGCGTGGCATCGGTCCCGGCGGCGACGGGCAGCCCGCGCTCCAGCATGGCCCGCACGGGTGGTGTCCGGGCGGTGAGCTCCGGCCCGTACCGGTCGCGGAAGACGGTGCCCTGGAAGGACATCCGGTTCTGCACGGAGACGGCCCCGCCGAGGGTGGCGATCCGGTCCAGGCTGTCGTCGGAGACGGTCTCGGCGTGGTCGAACAGCCAGCGCCGCCCGCCGGGGAACAGGCCCTCCGCCGCCAGCTTCTCGAAGACGGTGAGGTTCCGGCGGATGGTCTCGTCGTAGGTGGCGTGCAGCCGGAAGCCCCAGCCGTGCTCCATCAGCAGCCGGACCGCCTGCTCGAACTCCGTCTCGTAGTCCGCGTCGAGCGCGGGCCGCGGCTCGGCGAAGTTCTCGAAGTCGGCGGCGGCCCAGGTCAGGTTCTCCCCGGCGCCGGCCAGCCGCAGCCACTCGTCGCCGTCCCCGGGCCGGACCGTCTGCGTCCAGCGCCGCAGGTCCGCGAGCTCCTGCCCCGCCGTCTGCGGGAACAGGTAGTAGGCGATGCGCAGGGTGAGTTCGCCCGAGCGGGCCAGGTCCACCACGGTGGAGTAGTCGCCGGGGAAGTTCTGGAAGCCGCCGGCCGCGTCCAGCGCCGAGGTGAGCCCGAAGCGGTTGAGCTCGCGCAGGAAGTGCACGGTCGAGGTGCGCCGGTCGGCGGCGTCCAGGGCCGGGGCCTTGGCCAGGGTGGAGTAGAGCAGCAGCGCGCCGGGTGCCGCCAGCAGCACCCCGGTGGGCTCGCCGTCCCGGCCGCGGACGATCTGGCCGCCGCGCGGGTCGGGGGTCTCCCGGGTGTACCCGGCGGCGCGGACGGCGGCCCTGTTCATCAGGGCCGACTGGTACAGGTGCAGCACGAACACCGGGGTGTCGGGCGCGGCGGCGTTCAGCTCGGCGACGGTCGGCATCCGGCGCTCCGCGAACTGCTCGGCCGTCCAGCCGCCGACCACCCGGATCCACTGCCCCTTGGGCGTGCGGCCGGCCTGCTCGCGGAGCATCGCGAGGGCGTGGCGCAGGCTGCGGACCCCGTCCCAGCGCAGTTCCAGGACGTAGTTCAGGCCGCCGCGGATGACGTGGAGGTGGGAGTCGTTCAGCCCGGGGACCACCCTGCGGCCGAGCGCGTCCACGACCCGGGTGCCGGGGCCGGTGAGCCCGGACAGCTCGTGGTCGTCGCCGAGCGCCAGGATCCGGCCGTCGCGGATCGCGAGCCCCCGCGCCTCCGGGCGGGCCGGATCCCCGGTGTACACCTTCGCGTTGCGGACCAGGAGGTCGGCCGGGGCACCGCCCGGGGTGGCGGCGGCCCCGGCCGGGGCTATGCCGGCCACGGGCATGCTGGGGCTCCCGCTCATGCCAGGGCCTCGCGCAGGGTGCTGACCGCCAGGCCGATGGCGAGGGACGCGGCCGCGGTCTCCCGCAGGGCGTTCAGCATGACGAAGTCGTGGAGGGTGCCGAGCGCGCGCAGCGCCGTGACGGGCACCCCGGCGGCCCGCAGCTTCGCCGCGTACGCCTCGCCCTCGTCGCGCAGCACGTCGGCCTCGGCGGTGACGACCAGGGCGGGCGGCAGCCCGGCGAGCTGTGCGGTGTCGGCGCGCAGCGGGGAGGCGGTGATCTCGGCGCGCTGGGCCGGCTCGGTCGTGTACTGGTCCCAGAACCAGCGCATGGCGTCCCGGCGCAGGAAGTAGCCCTCGGCGAACTGGAGGTAGGACTCGGTGTCGAAGGAGGCGTCGGTCACCGGGTAGAAGAGCACCTGCTGCACGAAGCGGACATCGCCCCGCTCCTTGGCCATCAGGGTGAGCGCGGCGCTCATGTTGCCGCCCACCGAGTCCCCGGCGACGGCGAGGCGGCCGCCGTCGAGACCGTGCTCCCGGCCCTGGGTGGTGATCCACTGCGCGACGGTGTAGTTCTGCTCGATGGCCACGGGGTAGCGGGCCTCGGGGGAGAGGTCGTACTCGGGGAAGACCACGGCCGCCCCGGCCCCGGTGGCCAGCTCGCGGACCAGCCGGTCGTGGGTGTGGGCGTTGCCGAAGACCCAGCCCGCGCCGTGCACGTAGAGGATCACGGGCAGCGGGCCGGTGGCGCCGGCCGGGCGGACGATACGGGTGCGGACCTCGCCGGTGGGGCCGCCGGGCACGGCGAGCCATTCCTCGTCGACGGGCGGGAGGGTGACGCCCTCGCCGCTCTGGACGTCGTCCACGGCCTTGCGGCCCTCGGCGACGGGGATCTCGTAGAGGAACGGCGGCTTCGCGGTGGCGTCGGCGAACGCCTGGGCGGCGGGCTCCAGGACGGGGCGGCTGGGCACAGGGGGGCTCCTTCGGGGGACGGGGGTGGGGGGACGGTTCAGGATCACGCCGGCGGCCGCTCCCGGGCGGGAGACGGCCACCGGCGCGCCGGAGGGGGACCCGCTCAGCCGAGGAAGGCGAGCAGGGCGGAGTTCACCTCGTCGGCGTGGGTCCACAGCAGGCCGTGCGGGCCGCCGGGGATCACCTTGAGCTCGGCCCCGTCGATGAGGCGCGCGAGCGGGACGGCGGTGGAGTCGACGGGCAGGATGCGGTCGGCGTCGCCGTGGATGATCAGGGTGGGGACGTCGATGCGGGGCAGGTCGGCGCGGAAGTCGGTGAGCCACGCCTGCACGCAGTCGAGGGTGCCCTTGGCGGAGGCGCCGACGGCGACGTTCCAGCTGGCGCGGACGGCCTCCTCGCTGATCCGCTCGCCGCCGAGCACGTCGGTGTTGTAGAAGTCGGCCAGGAACTGGCTGACGAAGGCGAACCGGTCGGCGCGGACACCCTCCTCGATGCCCTTGAACACCGAGCCCTCGACCCCGGCCGGATTGTCGTCGGTCTTGAGCAGGAAGGGCGGTACGACCCCGATCAGGACGGCCTTGGCGATCCGCTCGGAGCCGTAGGCGCCGAGGTAGCGGGTGACCTCGCCGGTGCCCATGGAGAAGCCGGCCAGGACGACGTCGCGCAGGTCCAGCGCGGTCAGCAGCCGGTCCAGGTCGGCGGCGAGGGTGTCGTAGTCGTAGCCGTCGGCGGGCTGGTCGGAGCGGCCGAAGCCGCGCCGGTCGTACGTGATGACCCGGTGGCCGGAGGCGAGCAGCGCGGCGGTCTGCTTCTCCCAGGAGGCCCCGTTCAGCGGCCAGCCGTGGATCAGCACGACGGGACGGCCCGCGCCGTGGTCCTCGTAGTAGAGCTCGACGGGGGCGGAGGTGCCTTCGGCGACCTTGATGTACGGCATGGGTGTGCTCCAGTTCGTGTGCGTACGGGAAAGAACAAAAGGGGGGCCGGGCTACGCCGCCGGCGGGCGGTGCAGGACGAGCCGGCTGAGGAGGCCGCTGCCGAGCCCGGCCGCGAGGACCACGGCCGTCCACCACAGCGGGTAGGGCGCCAGGCCGAGGAAACCGTCCAGGGACCAGCCGCCGGGGCCGGTGGCCGCGAGCGCGGCGGCGGCGCCGATCAGGACGAGCGGGTACTCGTAGCCGTCGTGCTGCACCCAGAGGCCGTTCGGCCATTTCACGGTGAGGGCGACGGTCATCACCCCGATGGCCCCGGTGGCGGCGAGCGGCGTGAGCAGCCCGGCGGCCAGCAGCAGCCCGGAGCCGATCTGGCCGCCGCCCGCCGCGAGGGCGGTGAGCGCCCCGCCGCGGAAGCCGTCGGCGCGGAACTCCCGCGCCCCGCCGTCGAGCCCCTGGCCGCCCAGGTGCGAGCTGATCTTCTGGAC
Source organism: Streptomyces sp. NPDC047014 (assembly GCF_040644195.1). Classification (NCBI taxonomy): domain Bacteria; kingdom Bacillati; phylum Actinomycetota; class Actinomycetes; order Kitasatosporales; family Streptomycetaceae; genus Streptomyces; species Streptomyces sp. NPDC047014. The sequence continues at coordinate 40,013 of NZ_JBEYVX010000042.1, forward strand.
CCCGTGGCCGGCGATGAGCAGGCCCACCAGCAGCCGCAGCAGAAGGAGTCCGGTGTCCAAGGAGGTCAGCCGGCCGCGTGCGCGCCGAGGATGCTCTGCGCGTACACCACACCCAGGCCGTAGGCACCCGCGTGCTCCTTGGCGATCTCCGTGACGGCGCCGTACGTCTCCTGGCGCGCCCAGTCGCGCTGGAGCTCCAGCAGGACCTGCAGCCAGGTCACGGGCACCGCGCCGGCGGCGATCATGCGCTGGAGGGCGTGCTCGTGGGCGGCCGGGGTGACCCCGCCGGAGGCGTCGGCGACCACGTAGACCTCGTAGCCCTGCTCCAGCGCCGACAGCGTGGGCAGCACCAGGCAGACCTCGGTCCACAGCCCGGACAGGATGATCTTCCGGCGGCCGGTGGCCTTGACCGCCTCGACCAGGGCCTCGTCCTCCCAGGCGTTCATGCTGGTGCGGTCCACGGGCTTCTGGCCGGGGAAGACCGCCGCCAGCTGCGGCAGGATCGGGCCGGAGAAGGACTCGGCGGCGACGGTGGTCAGCACCGCCGGGACCTCGAAGGCGCGGGCGGCCTTCGCCAGCCCGACCGTGCTGTTGATGATCGCCGCGCGGTCCCCGCTGCCGGTGGCGAAGAACATCTGCGGCTGGTGGTCCACGAAGACCATGACCGCGTTGTCGGGGGTGAGCAGATCCTCGCTGGGGGCGGCGTGCACCCGGGTGATGTCGAACATGGGAGGGTTCCTCTCGCGGAAAACGGGCTGCAAGGAGCAGGCACACAGAAGGGGAGCGACCGCCCGCGGACTCCCGCGACCGGCCACTCCCCGAACGTAGATGCGCGCTGATCAGCGCGGTTGCCCCTGCGCGCCCGGCCACTTGCCCCCGCGCGCACCGCGGCGGAGGACCTACGGCAGCTCCCCGCCCCGCGCCTCCTCCCGCTCCCGGGCACGCTCCGCGTTGAAGCAGGCGCCCGTCAGCAGGGCGAGGTTCGCGAACCACAGCCAGATCACGAAGACGACGATCCCCGCCAGCGAGCCGTACAGCCGGCCGTAGGTGCCCAGCTCGGTGTAGAGGGTGAACAGCGCCGAGGCGCCGAGCCACAGCACCGCCGCCAGCACCCCGCCCGGCAGTCCCCGCCGCGTGCCCCGGCTCTGGGCCGGCCCGGTCCGGAACAGCACCAGCACCAGCAGGATCACCACCACCAGCAGCACCGGCCAGCGCAGCAGCGCGATGCCGTACACACTGCTCCCGTCCCCGCCCGCCGCCCGGACCACCCACCGGGCCACCGGCCCGGACAGCACCAGCCCGGCGGCGCCCGCCACCAGCAGCACCAGCAGCAGCGTGGCGGTGATGATCAGGGTGTGCGCGGCCCGCAGCGGCGGCCGGGTGTCCGGCACCCGGTGCATCGCGTGCAGGGCCCGCCGGAACACGGCGAGATAGCTGCACGCGGACCAGATCGCGCTCACGAGCGCGCCGACGAGCAGCGCCCACATCGACGTATGGGCCATCGTGAGGCCGTCCAGGGCATCCCGCAGCACCTGCGCGGACTGCGGCGGGGCGTAGGAGGTGAGCTGCGTCACCAGCCGGTCCCTGCTCTCCGCGCCCAGCAGCCCCACGAGGGACACCGCGATGACGAGCGCGGGCAGCAGTGCCAGCACGGCGTAATAGGTCAGCGCGGCCGCCTGGTCCGCGACGTTGTCCGTCCACATCCGCGCGGCGGTACGCAGGAGCGCGGCGCGATTGCGCGCCGCGACGACGGAGGCTCGGCCGGCCCGGCGCACGGCCGGGCCCGGAATGTCTGTCACGGGGCGCACGTGCCCCGCGCGCCCCCGGTCATGCGTGCCCGCGCGCTCAGCGGCGCGGATGCCCTTGCTCGGGGTCGTCCTGCGGGGTCTGCCAGGAGCCTCCGCGCGGCTGCGGCGTCACCCCGGCGGAGGGCCGGCGGCGCCGGGCCACGCGCCGGCTGCCCCACCAGAACGCGGCGATGAGCAGCACGGCGATCGCGACACCGACCACGATCAGCAGCAGGGAGGGGGACGCTTCGGCCGAGAGGAACGCTGTGGAGAGGTTCATGGCCCGCGTCTACCCCCGATCACCGCCGTGAACGTTCGAAAGCCCCTGGTGTCGCCCCTGTCTCTCGGGGCAGGCGCGTGAAGTCCATGCCGCCAACACCGACTGAGGAGACATGAACACCGCTCTTCGCCTCCTGACCGTCCTGGGCGGTTCGGCACTGCTCACCGTCGCGGCCGGATGGGCCGTCGACCGGCTGCTGCGCCGAGCCGACGTACGCCATCCCGAGACACCGCTGTGGCACTCACTGCGCCGCTGCCGCCCCGCCCTGCAGATCGTGCTGTTCGCCGCGCTGCTCCGGGGCGCCTACAAGCAGACCGCCTGGGAGCCGCTGCGGGACCACGAGGCGGCCGTCGGCCGGGTCCTGCTGCTCGCCCTGATCGGCGCGGGCGCCTGGCTCGTCGTCGGCCTGGCCTCCGCCGTGGTCGAATCCGGGTACGCCCGCTACGCCACCGGCACCCGCGACCCGGCCCGGGTCCGCCGGGTCCGCACCCAGGTGACCCTGATCATGCGGGTCGTGACCGCGGTCGTCGCCGTCGTCGCGGTCGCCGCGATGCTGCTCACCTTCCCGAGCTTCCGCGCGCTCGGCACCTCCGTACTGGCCTCCGCGGGCATCATCGGCATCGTGGCGGGCATAGCCGCCCAGTCCACGCTCGGGAACCTCTTCGCCGGCTTCCAGATCGCCTTCGGCGACATGGTCCGCATCGGGGACACCGTGGTCGTCGCCGGGGAATGGGGGGTCGTGGAGGAGATCACCCTCACCTTCCTCGCCGTCCGCACCTGGGACGAGCGCCGGATCACCATGCCCGTCTCCTACTTCACCACCCGCCCCTTCGAGAACTGGTCCCGCGGCGGCGTCCAGATGACCGGCACGGTCTTCCTGCACTGCGACCACAGCGCCCCCGTCGACCTGATCCGCGACAAGGTCCACGAGATCCTGCACCAGTGCCCCGAATGGGACGGCCGCGGCTGGGACGTCGCCGTCACCGAGACCACCCCGACCAGCATGGTCGTGCGCGCGATCGTCACCGCCAAGGACGCCGACGACCTGTGGACCGTCCGCTGCGCCGTCCGCGAGCGGCTGGTGGCCTGGCTGTCGGAGAAGCACCCGCAGGCCCTGCCCCGCCTGGTCTTCGCCCCGGCACCGGACGCGGGCCCCGCACCCGGCGGCTTCGGCACCACCGGACGCGTACCGCGGCAGGGCGGCCCGCGCTGACCGCGGCGGGCCGGTCCGCGCCCGCACGGTGTACCGGCGCCGACCGAGGGCACACGGCCTGCATGACCGTACCCAAGACATCCGTCCTCGTCCTCGACAGCGCCGAGCCCGAGCCGCTGGCACGGTTCTACGCCGAACTCCTCGGCGGCACCGTGGGTCCCGCGCCGGGCGACGGCGACCTGTTCCTCGTCACCGGCGCCACCGGGGTCGTCCTCGGCGTCCGCCGCGACCCCGGCCGCGTCGCCCCCAGCTGGCCCGTCCCCGAGGGGAACCAGCAGGCCCGGCTGTCCATCCTCGTCGCCGAGGCCGACCTCGACGAGGCCGAGCGCGAGGCCGTCGCCCTGGGGGCCCGGCCCGTGGCGGCCGAGGACGAGACCGCGGTCCCCGGCTTCCGCACCACCGTGCGCCGCTACGCCGACCCGGCCGGCCACGCCTTCGTCCTCGCGGCGGGCCGCGACTGACCGCGCACCCCCCGCCGCTCCGGCGGGCGGCGGGGGGATGCGCCTCATCCGTAGCTGATGTGCACCGTGCGGAATCCGAGCGAGTGCAGCAGACCCTCCAGCATGGCCGTGGTGTTCCGCTCCGCCCGCTCCGCGAGACCGCTGTCCCGGGCCGCGTCCTGGATGTGCTGCGCGGCCGCCTTCTGCACGGCCTGCTCACTGCCCGGGTTGTCCGAGAAGAGATCGCCGAGCCGGTCCAGCAGACCGCGCTGCTTGGACACCGCGTACGAGCGCTCCGGGTCCAGGGCGGCCGTACCGAGCACGGGGCGCGGCAGGCGGATGGACGCCTCGGTGCGGTCGGCGTTCACGGTGACGCTGCCGTCGTCCAGCCCGCCCATCTCCACATAGCCGCTGACCGTGCCCGCGCCCACGTACAGGGTGCGGGTGCCGCGGATCGCGTCCGGGAGGAAGGCCGCGTCCTTCTCCAGGTCCACCACCACCTGGAAGTTGCCCACGGCGGCCTCGTAACGGTGCATGTCCTGGAGGGACTTGAGCAGGGCGGGACCGGACCGGTCCCGCGTCTGCGAGCCGAACACGTCGCCGAAGGACGGCAAGCGGCCGAACCACCCCAGGAGGGCGACCAGCACCGCGACCACGACAAGGGCGACGGTGATCCGCGCCCACCACGGGCCGCGCGAGCCGCCCGGTCGATCCGAAGAGGTCTCCATGCCCCCCGGATACCCCGCGAACGGGCCGCCAGGCAGCGGCCCTAGCGGTGGCGGGCCAGCGAGTGCACGAGGACGAGGAGGGCGAAGGCGATGACGACGAGGTGCAGCCAGGCGGGGCCCGGCGCCGGGCTCAGGGCCAGCGGGACGTACGGATGCGATGTCATACCGGGCGGATGCCCCGGTCCGCCGCATTGACGCCCTTCCGGGCGGAGGTGGCGGAGGTGTACGTACGCCGATCAGGGGCACGCGGAGGTCAACGACGACGACCGGTCACCCGAAAGGACCCCGTTCATGCTGATGGCTCACCCGGCCGTGCTTCCCCGCCTCGTCGACCGCTACTGGGCCCTGTCGGTCCTGGACGCGCAGAGCGGCACCCCACTGGCCCGCCGTCGGCTGGAGGACGCCGGCTATCTGCTGTGCGTCGCCACGGGCACCTCCGATGTGCACGCCGCGCTGACCGCGGCCCGCTACAGCCTGCCGGGCGCGCGGACCTACGACGACTCGGTGCTGGGACCGCGGCCCGTGCCGCGTCGCTCCGCGGCTTCCTGACCGGCGGGATCCACCGGGCCGGCCGCGGGCGGGATCACTCGCCGGCGGGCCGGCCCGAGGCCAGCCGGGACGCCTCGACCTCGGCCCAGACGGCTTTCCCGTGGTCGTGGACGCTGCTGCCCCAGCGGTCCGACAGGCGCTCCACGATGTAGAGGCCGTGGCCGCCGGGGACGCCCCGCTGCGGGGAGGGGTGGCGCCGGGGGAGGGTCGTCGTACCGTCGAAGACCTCGATCCGCAGGGCGGGGCCCGCGGTGAGGACGAGCTCGACGCAGCCGCCCGCGTGCAGCGAGGCGTTGGTCAGCAGCTCGGAGACGAGCAGCAGCACGTCGTCGGCGGTCTCGTTGCCGTCCCAGCCCCAGTCCACGAGGGCCTGGTGCGTGAAATCGCGTCCCTTGGCCACATGGCCGCGGACGCCCGCCAGGGCGAGCCGGCGCCGCTGCCCGGCAACGGACAGCCCGGAGGGGTGAGGATCGCCCGTCCCCGGCCCGATGGTCTCCACTGTGGTCCTTCACCCCCGTCGTCGACACTGGTTGCTGTTCGCGATCACCGTCCGGCCCTCGCGCACGCCCGTGACAGTCTAGGGCCTGTCCTGCGGATCACCGGGCGATCTTGTCCGCGCATCGGGCTCAGCCGGCCATGTGCAGCCTCAGGGTGAGCCCGTCGGCCGCGGCGCGGATCTCGACCAGGTCGCAGAGCTGGTGGATCATCCACAGGCCGCGACCGCCGTGGGCGGAGGCCAGCGTGGGGCGGCGGCGGCCCGCCAGCGGGTCGGCCAGGTGGCCGCCGTCGCGGATCTCGGCCACGACCCCGGCGCCGGGGGTGCTCCACAGCCGCAGCGCGCCCTTCCCGCCCCCGTGGGAGAGCGAGTTGGCCGCCGCCTCACTGACCGCGAGGACCAGGTCCCCGCGCCGGAGCGGGCTCAGGGCCGTGCCGCGGGCCCAGCCCTCGGTGTACTCGCGTACCTCGCCGAGCTGTCCGTGGGTGTACGGGAGCCACGGCGCGCCGCCCTCCGGTTCGGGCAGGGGGCGGTCGCAGTCGGCGACGACGGGCCCGGCGCCGGCGTAGGCCGCACTGGTCCGGCACTCGCCGCGCTCGGTCACCGAGGGGTGGGTGCGCCGCGCGTCCGACACCACCGCGGCCGGCAGGCCCTGGACGTCGTACGGGCACAGGAAAGTGGCCGGGCGGCCGGCGAAGGCGGTGTTCACCAGGGCCTCGTGGCGGGTGCCCTCCAGCAGCTCGGCCTCCGAGCGGCCCGGCCACAGCGGCTCGCTCACGATCCTGGCCGGACGGCCGGAGTGGCGGTCGGTGAACTCCTGGAGGTCCGCGAGGATCCGGCCGGGATTGCGGCCGGCGGGTGTCATGTCCGTCCAGGTGACCTCGGCGCCGCCGAGGTCCAGGCTCTCGCGCAGGGCGTCCAGGCGCGGACCGGGCACGGCGACGAGCACCGGCTCCCCGGCGGTGACGGAGGCGCGCACGAAGGCCCCCACGTCCGCCAGGTACTGCGCCTGTCCTTCATAGAAGAGAGCGGAGTGGAGGAACGCCCCGGGGTCCGCGGACCCTCGAAGGTTGATCATGCTGCGACCTCCAGCGCGGCACATTCGTCCGGGAACATCTCCACTACCTTGCGGAGCGAGTACGGCGGGTGGTGCAGCAGCAGGCGCCGCCCCTGTCCGGTGACGGTGACGGTCGCCTGTACGAGTGCCGCGACCGCGGCCGTGTCCAGGAAGGCCACGGCCGCGAGGTCGAGGTGCACGACCCGGCCCGGGATACGGGTGACGACGCCGAGCGCCGCACACAGCATCGGGCGGGTGTCCAGATCGCAGCTGCCGCGCAGAAGTGCGCCGGGTCGGTCGCACAGCGGCAGCGCGCTCAGCGCCGGGGCCGCGGCCCCGGGGCGGGTGTCCCCCAGCCGGACGACGGCGTCCGGCCACCCCCGGTCGTCGAAGAGTGACTGCGCGCCGGGGAGTGGCACGGATGCGTCGTGCCGGTCGGGGGAGGGCATGCCCGCCGCTTACGCCGAGAGCATCCCGGCCCGCAGCCGGGTCAGGGTGCGCGAGAGCAGGCGCGAGACCTGCATCTGGGAGATGCCCAGCTCGGCACCGATCTCGGCCTGGGTCTTCTCCTGGCCGAAGCGCAGCTGGAGGATCAGCCGGTCGCGGTCGTCCAGCTGCTCCAGCAGGGGCCCGAGGGTGTGGAAGTCCTCGAACAGCTCCATCGCCGGGTCCGGCTGGCCGATCCGCTCCGCGAGCGGACGCGTCGTCCGGGTGGCCGCCGACGCCTCCTCGTTCTCGGCGGTGTCCAGGGAGCCGCTGGTGTAGCCGTTCGCGGCCACCAGCCCGTCGATGACCTGGTCCTCGGTCAGTTCGAGGTGCTGGGCGACCTCCTTGACCGTGGGGGCGCGGCCCAGCACGTCGGTCAGGGCCTCCTGCGCCTTGGCCAGCTCGGTCCGCAGCTCCTGGAGGCGGCGGGGCACGTGCACGGCCCAGGTGGAGTCGCGGAAGTACCGCTTGATCTCCCCGGTGATGTACGGCAGGGCGAGCGTGGAGAACTCCACCTCGCGCTCGGGGTCGTAGCGGTCGATGGCCTTGATGAGGCCGATGATGCCCACCTGGATGATGTCGTCCATGTCCAGGCCGCCGCCCATCACGCGGGCGCGGAAGCGGCGCGCCGCGAACTGGACGAGGGAGAGATTCATCTCGATGAGGGTGTTGCGGGCGTACTGGTACTCACGCGTGCCCTCTTCGAGGGTGCGGAGCCGGCCGAAGAAGAGCTTCGAGAGCTCGCGGGCGTCACCCGGCGCCACCTCCCGGGCGTTCTTCACCTCGGGGAGTGCCAGTTCCGGAGGCGGCGCTTCCGTTTCGCTGGGCACGGTCGTCGTGACCTGTGCGTCTGTTGCGCGAATGGGGCTTACGGCTGTGGCCGAGCGAGACATGGTGGCCGTTCCCTCCCTAGTGACTGACGGCTGCTCGGGCGCTCTTGCCCCCACTTCTCGTTCTTACTCGTCGTACTCCGGATCTTTTTCAAAATCTCTCTCCGCCCCGTGCCGCCGGGCTCCCGGCGGTCTGAGCGGGTCGATGAGCAGGCATACTCCCTTGCGGAGGCCCGTAGGTGACGATCCGGGGAGGCGGAGACGGACATGACCGGAGCAAGGGACGTGAACCAGGAAGGTGTGGTCGGGGGCGGCTACCCGGCCGGAGCCGGGTGGGTGGTGGCCGCGCACGGCGAGCTGGACCAGGACACGCTGGCCCCGCTGGAGGAGGCGCTGGCCGCCGCGGCGGACCGGCACGGGATGGTGGTGCTGGACGCCGGCTCCATCACCTTCGGGGACTCCTCGTTCCTGAACCTGCTGCTGCGCCTGCACCACCACACCACCCTGCGCATCGCCGCGCCGGGGGAGCAGCTGCGCCGGCTCTTCGCCCTGACGGGCGCCGACACCGTGCTGTCGGTGCACCCCAGCGTCGAGGACGCGGTCGGCGCGTCATGAGGACAGCGAGCCGTCCCGCGCCGTGCCCCGGTGCGGGGAGGGCCCGCCCCCGGGGCGGAAGCAGGCCGTGATCGCCTTGCCCCCGTGCACGGCGTGGACGCTCCAGTCGTCGGCCAGGGTGGCGACGATGCCGAGCCCCCGGCCCGAGGTGGCGCCCATGTCGGAGCGGGCGTCGTTCTCCCGGGGGCGCGGCAGGCGCGGATCGGAGTCCGCGACGCTGACGTGCAGGCAGCAGCCGTCCCACGTCAGCACCAGGTGGGCGGTGCCCGCCGCGTGCAGGTGCGCGTTGGTGACCAGCTCCGACACGCTGAGCAGGACCGAGTGGACCGTGTCCGCCGCGGACGCGGTCCACGGGAGCGAGGCCAGGTGCCCGGCGGTCCACTGCCGGGCCGCCCGCACCCCCCGCGCCACAGGGAACGAACGCGCCCATCCCACTGCCTTGACCGCCAATGTCCTCACCCCACTTCGTCGGTGTTCGCCCGTCCTGGACCCGTCTGCCCGCCGTCGGGGCTTACACCCCTCGAATCCCGTCGATTCCCCCGGGAGGGCCGGGAAGCGTTGCGTACGAGTGATCGGCGGTGCCGTAAGGTCCTTCGGGCGGCGATAGCCTTCGTCGACTGACCGTGTGCAGTGCGGGTCGACCGGATCCCCGGTGGAGCGGGGACCCGGAGTGTCCGCGTGCCCAGTCCCTTTCCCGTGCGCCGGCACGGTCGTTGTCGAACAGTGAGGTTGGCGGGATGGCTGAGCGGACGGGCACCGAGTCTCCGAGCAGGGCCCCGGCGCTCCCGGGGGAGCAGGGGGTCGGCGAGAGCGGGATCGGCGGGAACGGGATCGGCGAGGTGGAGCTGCGGCTGCTGCTGGCCGGCCTGACCGCGGTACGCGACGGGGATTTCCGTACCAGACTGCCCGATACGGCGGACGGGCTGCTCGGGGAGATCGCGACGGTCTTCAACGGGATGACCGACCAGCTCTCGCTCTTCACCTCCGAAGTGACGCGCGTCGCGCGCGAGGTGGGCACCGAGGGCACGCTCGGCGGGCAGGCGGAGGTCCCGGGCGTCGGAGGCGCCTGGCGGGACCTGACGGATTCGGTCAACTTCATGGCCGGAAACCTCACCGCGCAGGTCCGCTCCATCGCCCAGGTCGCCACCGCCGTGGCCAAGGGCGATCTCTCGCAGAAGATCACCGTCACGGCGCGCGGGGAGATCCTGGAGCTCAAGGAGACCATCAACACGATGGTCGACCAGCTCTCCGGCTTCGCGGGCGAGGTGACCCGCGTGGCCCGCGAGGTCGGCACCGAGGGCCGGCTCGGCGGCCAGGCGGACGTCAAGGGCGTCTCCGGCACCTGGAAGGACCTCACGGAGTCGGTCAACGTCATGGCCGACAACCTGACCGCGCAGGTCCGCTCGATCGCGGAGGTCACCACCGCGGTGGCCCAGGGCGACCTGACCCAGAAGATCCGGGTCGAC